>DASWIF010000013.1 GCA_036397795.1 Candidatus Saccharimonadales bacterium | reverse complement strand
TGTGCTCAAGGAGCTGGACCTCGCCGCCGCCCAGTACAAGCGAGAGCCCAAAGCGCGAGCGGTTTTGGAAGCTGGTGTAACCCAGGTCTTCGGCCAAGTCAATCACGTTGTCAACGCCGGCCAGGTAAATGGCTTTTACGGCCGGAATATTGAGCGAGCCCTGAAGCGCCTGGCGGATAGTTACCGGCCCATGCTCAGCCAGGTCATAGTTGCGCGGCGAGTAGTCGTTGCCGTCATAGTTTACAAAATCAGTTTCAACGTCGTAGAGAACCGTATCGGGCGTAAAGCCTTTGCGGAACGCGGCCGTGTAGACAATCGGTTTGAAAGATGAGCCCGGCTGCCGAAGGCGGGTGGCAACATTGACCTGGCCGTCAATTTCTTCATTAAAGAAATCGCGCGAACCTAGCATGGTTAAAATTTGGCCGGTCTTTGGGTCAATTACAACCATGGCCGCGTTACTGGCCTCCCAATCCAGATTTTTTTCCGCCAGTTCTTGCATGACTTCTTCAGCCAACTCATGCTTAAACAAATCGAGCGTGGTGACAACCTGAAGTCCGCCTTGCTCAACCACCACCTCGCCGTATTTTTCGGTCAAAAGTTCGCGTACATACATGACAAAGTGGGGGGCGGTGATGTTGCTGACTTGCCGTTCTTTGAATTCCAGCGGTTGGTTTTTGGCAAACTCGGCGTCGTCCTCGGTAATGTAACCCAGCTCAGCCATGCTATCTAAAATCCAGTGCTGGCGGCCAATGAGGAGGTCAACATTGCTGCCGTACGGGGAATAGCGGGTTGGTGACTGGGGGAGCGCGGCCAGAATCGCGGCTTCCGGAAGCGTGATGTCGCGGACGCTTTTGCCAAAGTATGTTTGAGCGGCGGCCTCCGACCCGTAGGCGACTGAACCGTAGGGGATTTCATTAAAATAAAGCTGGAGAATTTCATCCTTGGAAAAGTTTTTCTCAATTTGCCAGGATAAAATAATCTCGCGAATTTTGCGGGTATAGGTTTTGTCTGAGGTCAGAATCGCATTTTTTACCAACTGCTGGGTCAGAGTTGAACCGCTGACTCGGCTGCCCGTGGTTACGTTTCGAATCGCGGAACGGATAATGCCGGTTATGCTAATACCGCCGTGTTCATAGAATTTGCGGTCCTCGGCCGTCAGCGTGGCGTGGATTAAGTCGTCAGGAATCTCGACCAGCGGCACCAATGTACGCTGTTCATCGCCATGAATATCAAAAAGGAGCTGCTCGCCGGTTCGGTCGTAAATTTTGGTGCTTTGAGCAACCTCACGCTCAATAATGCGATTTGGGTTGGGTAGATCACGCGCCACCCAGGCCACGACCGCGATGCTGGTAATTCCGCCAATCCCAATCAGAGCGATTCCGCCAATCAAAATTAGCCGAATAAGTTTTTTCGGATTGAGCTTGGGAAATTTTCCGCCGCCACCGCCAAAATTTCTCCCCACGTAGGTGGCGGAGCCGCTTGATCTTGACCGTGGCCGGCTGCTTGAACGCCGCCGCCACGACTGCGGTGATTTAGTTTTTTCAGAGAGTCCGGGTATAGACATGAACTAAAGTTATTGATTTGTCAGTCGCGCCGCGCCAATAATACCGGCTCGATCCAGAGTACCTGCTACAATTTGCGGCGGTCGTGCCGCGGGATAAAAAAGTTGTTTGGCTTTGGCAATGGCCGGGGTAACCAGTAGTTTTTTGACGCTGGCCAAGCCGCCGCCCAGGACAATAATGTCCGGGTTAAAAACTTGCGTGATATTAAAAAAAGTTTCGGCCAGCGCGGTCTGAGCAATTTGGAAAGCTGCTTTGGCGTCTTGGTCGCCGAGTCGGGCTAAGCGTTCAATCTCCCAAGTGTCGGTAAGCGTGCCTGTTAATTGGGCATAGGTTTTGGCAATAGCCGTGCCTGAGGCGTAGGCTTCAACATGGCCTCGGCGGCCGCAGCTGCACTTAACGCCGTTTTGGAAAATTGTGGTGTGCCCGAGTTCACCAGCGCCGCCGTCACGACCCACCAAAAGCTGTTGTTTAAGCACAATGCCGCCGCCAATACCTGTTCCGAGTGTTAGGCCAATGACCACGTCTTTGTTTTTGCCGCTGCCGTAGACAGCCTCGGCTAAAGTAAAACAATTCGCGTCATTATTGACGGCCGCGGACTTACCGAATTTTTGGCGGATATGTTTTTTAAGCCCAACGTTTTTAAAATCTTGGCTGAAGTTGGGGCTTTGGACGATTATGCCGCGGTGGCTA
>DASWIF010000012.1 GCA_036397795.1 Candidatus Saccharimonadales bacterium | reverse complement strand
CAAACATAACATTTCCGCCCCACAAAGGTGGGGTCCCTCTGGATGTTATGTTTGGTATTAGTAAAGTTCTTATGCTCGCTTGAGAGGCAGTCAATTGTTACGATTGAGCTAATGGCCACATTGCGCAACTATGGATATTTGGGGTTTTTCGTTGGGGTCCTTCTCGCCGTGGGGCTTCTTTTTAAATGCGCCCTAACAAGCAACTCCTTCATCCATTTACTTATTATCATCTTGTTCTTATTAATATGGTCCTTTGTTACCTACTTGATAGTGGAATATATTCGCGTTATCGCTATAAATTCAAAGAGAAGCGACCACCTAATCGAGGTGGCCAAGGAGAGGGTTTCTATAACAGCCTTTTATTCAGAAATTAAAAAACCCGTGACAAGAATTATGGGTATAGTTGAGATAGCAATCACAACAATTGTAACTTATGTTGTCTGGTATGGTGACTTTTCGGCCTCTGTTGATGAGTTTGAGAAACTAAAAATATTCGGCGGCTATATTATCGGCTGGTTTGCGGCAAAAACAATTGCCGTGCCACAGGATTCTAAGGAAAAGGAAGGCCTCAGCAATACAGAGACAAGGTATAAATTTATGTTGGGTACCCTCGTAAACTACATAGGTGGCATTTTGCTAGCCTATATAATCAATAAATATCTTTAATCATTATCTTAAATCCCTGGTCTACTTCCCTTGAGTCATATGGGTATATAATAATCTCATTAACAAGGGGGTAGCTTATGGACGTGGTAATTAACAACTGGGGGGTTTTTTGGGCGGCTGTGGCCAGCATGGCGGTTGGCAGTATCTGGTACGCCAAGAGTGTGTTTGGCACGGCTTGGATCAAAATGGCCGGTGTCGACGAGAAGCGGGCTAAAACCGACGCGCCGATGGCCATGGCCGGAATGTTTGTGCTGGGTTTGGTAATGGCTTATGTGCTGGCGCACGTATCGTACCTGTCGGCTAATTTCTTTACCGATTACTCTTACCAAAAAGCGGCCGTAGTCAGCGGCTTTTGGGTGTGGCTGGGCTTTGTCTTGCCCGTCGTGGCCTCTGGCAGTTTGTTTGAGCAGCGGCGCAAGAAACTCAGCGCGATTAACGCTGGCAACTGGCTGGTGACACTGCTGGTTATGGGCTGGGTTATCGGTATGGTTGGTCTTTAAAGGCTGACGCTTTAAAAAAAGGAATACCCCACCTTGAAGCTACTCGGCAACTGGCGGGTAGCGACTTTAAAATGAATTATTTCCTCCCTAAGTCAAAGTCGTGCTAAGCTGAATCGACTAATGGGAGAGCGCAGATGGCTCGCGCAGCTAAAACTACTACTAAGAAAACTGTAAAGAAGACCTCGTCTAAACGATTCGTGCCTAAATTGCCGGAAATCGGGCTGAGGCAATGGTTGATATTGTCGGTTATTGCTAATCTTTTGCTAGCGGTCGGCATTCTTAATCTTGTGTCAAATCCGGCCAAATACACCGATGCCTCAGCCGGCTACACTGTTCAGATTCCGGCCGGTTGGCACCGCAGCGACGACCGGCAGGCTTTTAGGGCGGTTATGGGGCCGGGTGATAATCCTAACGCCGAGCTGTTTGCCTACGGCCAACGTTCGTCAGCCTCGGGGTTCTACGACTTGCCAGAGGCGGATCGCAATAACACGCTGGATCAAGTCACGACTCAAATCAATGGCGGTCAGAACCAGTTTGTTATCAGTACGATTAGGCTCAACGACACTCAGTATATGGCCGAACGCGGTCAGAAAGCCGACGGTACCGAATTTATCCGCAGTTCTTTTACGGCTACCAATGACGACGGCACCGACATCCTGGGCGAGCACTTGCTGCTGATAACCAAATCGGGCGGCGTCTATAGCATCGTCGGCCTGGCCGAAGCCGCCGTATGGGACGACGTTAAAAACCAAGTGGCCGACGCCGTGACCAACTTTACGGCTCCCTGATTATTTGACCTGGCTTCGCTGATATACTTTTAAGCAATGGATTACGCTTTGCCTAGTTTACGGGCCGATCTGGCCGGACAGGTCAAATCAGCTCTTGGCCTTGATGTAGTCGTTGCCGATGCCAATCCAAAATTTGACGCCGACTTGGCCATTGCCGTGTTTGGTCTAGCCAAAACGGCCGGTGAAGCGACGAGTGATGTGGCCGAAAAAATTAAATCGGCTATATCGCACGAAGCGGTAGCAAGGGCCAACGTGACGAGCGGCTACGTTAATATTTGGCTCAAGGCCGATTGGCTGGCCGGGCAAACGCTGGAGCCAGCGACCAACGACAGCTACGGTCACAACCAGGCCTATATCAACCGGGAAATCGTTATTGAGCATACCGATCCGAACCCGTTCAAGGAATTACACATCGGGCATCTCTACAGTAATACCGTGGGCGAGAGTTTGTCCCGGCTATATGAGGCCGGCGGCGCCAGGGTCCACCGGGTCAGCTACCACGGTGATATCGGGTTGCATATCGCCAAAGCGATTTGGGGCATCATACAAGAGTTAAACGGCCAGCCGCTGGATGTCGTCAAAGCCACCAAACGAGCCGAGTTTTTGGGCCGGGCTTACGCCCGCGGTGCCAAAGCGTATGATAAAGAGGCTGACGTCCGGCCGCAAATCGAAGAGCTAAACCAAAAGATTTACGAGCAATCCGACCCGGATTTACAATCGATTTATAAAACCGCTAAGGACTGGAGCTTTGAATACTTTGACTCGGTTTATCAGAGATTAGGCGTTGGATTTGAGAAGCACTACCTGGAAAGCGACGCCGCCAAACGCGGCGCTAAAATCGTCAGGGCCAATATCCATGCAGTGTTTGAAACCAGCGATGGCGCTGTGGTCTTTCGCGGCGAGTCGCACGATTTGCATACCCGGGTGTTTATTAACAGCCAAGGGTTGCCCACCTATGAAGCTAAGGACTTAGCCCTGCCGTTTATGAAGGCCGAGGATTTTAACTACGACGAGTCAATTATCATAACCGCCAACGAGCAGAACGCTTATTTTGCCGTTATGCTCAAGGCTCTGGAGCAAATTGACCCTGGTCTGGCCGGTAAAACCCGGCATATCGGCCACGGCGTGGTCAAGCTACCCAGCGGCAAGATGGGGTCTCGAACCGGCAATGTGGTCACGGCCGTCGCCTTGCTCGACGAGGTAGAACGGGCCATAAAAACCAAATCCGTCGAGCCCAAGGCGGCGACTGAAAACGCCCTCGGTGCGATAAAATACGCTTTTTTGAAACAAAACATCGGGGCCGATATAGTTTATGACGTTCAAGAGTCTATTAACCTTGAGGGGCAAAGCGGGCCGTACGTGCAATACGCCGCTGTCAGGATACAATCTATTCTCAATAAAGCTGGCCAGCCGTCGGATTTTAGCGGCTACGACTGGTCGGCGGAAAAATCACTGCTTGTTAGCCTGGCCAAGTACCCAGAAGTAGTAGCGCAGGCAACCAAAGAGCTGGAACCGCATAGGATCGCCCAATTTATCTATCAGCTAAGCCGCGAAATGAACCGTTACTACGAGGAAGTGCCGGTTAAGGACGCGGCGGATAATGAACGATCGGCCCGGATAAAGCTGCTCAAAGCTGTCTTAAATGTCACGGCCCAGGCTCTGAAGTTGCTTAATATTCCACTGCCGGCAAAAATGTAAGACGCTTGAGCTTGATTTACCGAGCAATTATAGGTATGGTATCGCGCGGTTATGAAAATCATCGATAGGTCGCCGGGAGAACACCCAGAAATGGCCAAGGCCCAACGCTTGCAGGATATGGTGGATGTTTTTAATGACGTTCTTAAGCGCGCCACCGGGCAGCAAAATTTGATAATAGACTTGTTTAATATCCATACTACAATCCATCACCATTCCCGGGTTGCCAAAATCCCGGATGATCGTAGCTACGGTCCTTTGTCCGTTAGTAGCAAAGGGGCTTTGCCTCAAGCCGAGATCGTGTTGATGAAACAGAAGATAAACTCGGCTATTGAGACGGCGGGACTGGTAATTGGCGAGGTTGATATCACGGCGGAGGAGCTGCCAGCTGACGAAATGGTTGAAAGCATAATGAAACAATTCCTGGCGGGCAGCCTACAGGAAGATGATTTTTTTGCGATTTTTTGTAAAGTCATCCTGCGCGAAGCCGAGATCGGCTACCTAGAACTGACCGACAGAATCCAGCCCGAATAATCCGGCTGGAAAAGTAGTGGCATTTATTAGGTATAATCAAAACAATTAACGGGGGATAAATCGGATGTCAAATCTCGAGTGGCTGGGGGAAGCCTTGGCCGAAGTGGATTATTTGGGTGTGTTGGTGGCGACCGTGGTGGCCATGGTTTGGGGAGCGATTTGGTATCTGCCGTCGGTGGCCGGCGACGCTTGGCAAAAACTGTCCGGTCTATCGAAAAAACAAGCCGAAAACCGCAAGGGCATGCTCGAGATGTTTCTCGGAGCATTCGTATTCTCGTTGTTTGGAGCGTCACTGCTACAGGCGCTGATGATCGCCACCTCAACCGGCGGATTTTGGAACAGCGCCTTGCTTGGCGCACTGATCGGCATGATCTTTACAGCCATGCCTCAGGCCGTTTTGAACTTGTTTGCGAGAAAAGATACGCAGCTCAGCGCTATTCAAGGCGCGGATGCAATCGTCGCGCTGGCATTGATGGGCGGCGTAATGAGCTGGTTCCTATAATCTGTGGTATAACTAGAAGCAATAATTAATCAGTTGCAGGAGGAATAAATGAAAGGTTTTACGGATTTTGTGCGCAATCAGGGCGTAGCTGGACTAGCTGTCGGTTTTGTCTTGGGCGGAGCGGTGTCGGGCTTAGTAGCTTCATTAGTAAATGATGTCGTTAACCCCCTGCTGGGAATACTGTTTGACGCCTCCAGTTTATCGGCCAAGACCGTCAACGTCAGCGATGCCACGTTGGGATGGGGAAATTTGGTGGCCGTAGCCATCAACTTCGTACTGGTGGCTGCCGTGGCCTACTGGGGTGTTAAAGCTCTAAAACTCGATAAGAAAAAATAAGAACTCTCGACTTTTAAATAACCGGCTCAATCAAAAATATTCGGGCCGGTTATTTATTTAAAGGCTATAATTGATTGAGTATGAAAGACCAGGATTTCAAGGCCAAACTGACCGCTGAGCAGTACCACGTATTGAGAGAAAAAGGCACCGAGACGCCCGGTAGCGGAAAGCTGTTGCACAATCAGGAAACGGGGGTGTATACCTGCGCGGCCTGCGGGGCGGAGTTGTTTAATTCGGTCAATAAGTTTGACTCCGGCTCGGGTTGGCCGAGTTTTGACAACGTCATGAACGATACGTCAGTGTTGTTATTGCCAGATGACTCTCTGGGTATGAACCGGGTGGAGGTTCAGTGCGCCGCTTGCGGCAGCCACTTAGGCCACGTGTTTGACGACGGGCCCAAAGATACGACCGGCAAACGGTATTGTATAAACTCATTATCGCTGGATTTTAAGCCCCGACCAGCGAAGGATTAATTAGCTATGGCCGTCACTGACGGTGAAAGATGGCTCAAAGCCGGCCTGATTATTGTCGGCCTGATTATTATCGGTTTCACCGGTTGGCGGATTAACCAGTTGGATGATAGCTATTATCCAGGGGTATCTGACGAATCGGCTCCCGCCGCCACACCGGCTCCGGTACAGGCCAAGGCCCGCTGGTTGTTTATGGGTGAGGTTTTTTGGGGCCGGCAGATGGAACGTATCGCTGAGACCCAACCCGACCCAACCAGTTACTTGTTCAGCCGGCTTAATACCTTTAATCGTGAACAATACGACGCCTGGATTGCGCATTTGGAGTGTCCAGTCGCGGACAAGGTGATTCCATTTGAAGTCCAGGCAAATGACCTAATTTTTAACTGCCAGCCGAAGTATTTGGAGGAATTTGAAGAATGGTTTAACGCCGTCTCTTTAGCCAACAACCACATCGATAATGTCAACGGTGTAGCTGGACTCGATCAGACCCGGGCCAACCTCGAGAGCGTCGGCGTTCAGTACTACGGACATTTTGACAACTCGGTACGAGACGATATTTGCGAGATTGCCAGCCTGCCGATTAAGGTCGAGGCGAGCGATAAGTCAGTCCGAGAGTCCAAACTGCCGGTGGCGCTATGTGGCTACCACAATGTCTTTCGGTTGCCGACCAAAGAAGAGCTCGACGTTATTAAAAATTATGCCGGGCAGTTTTTGACGATTGTCTCGCCGCAGCAGGGAGCCGAGTACCAGCCCAAAGGAGATGAATTTAAACAAGAGGTTTATCGGGGCATGATTGATCGGGGGGCGGACATGGTCATCGCCAGCCATCCGCACTGGGTGCAAAACACCGAAGTTTATAAGGGCAAACTCATTATGTACTCGGTTGGCAACTTTATGTTTGATCAAGAATGGTCGGACGAGGTCATGCGAGGTGTGGCGTTGGATTTGGGGATTTCCTTAATATACGATGACAATCTCGCTGCTTGGCTCGAGCTGGGGCAAAAGTGCGAGACTTTTCAAGATAACTGCCTGAAACTGGCCACTCAGCAAAAGTTGACTAAACTCGAATTTAACTTTAGCTATGAGCTCGTCAGTGCCTGGCATAAAGACGCCCTAACTCGCAAAGCGCCGGACAACATACATCGGCTGAATCTTGAGCGTACCAATTGGGTCAAAACCCTTAGCCAACTGGAACAGTTATAATTAAGGCCATGGACAGGACAAAGACGTGGCCCCAGCAGCTGTTGTGGTTGGATTTAGAAATGACCGGTCTAGACCCGGTTAATGATAGGGTTTTGGAGGTCGGAGTAATCATCACAGATTTTAAATTTAGAGAACTGGCTACTTTTGAAGCGGTCATCAAACAACCTCAACGCGTGCTCAATCGAATGAAGCTTTCACCTTGGTATGACTGGACCGGGAGAATAAGAAAGAAGGCGGGAACGGTCTATGACACAGCCTCGCGTAATGGGTTACTTAACAAAGTCAAAACCGATGGCCGCCCACAAAGCCAAGTCACGGCCGACCTAACCAAGCTAATAAAAAAGCATATTGGCAAAGAAAGAGCTATATTAGCCGGCAATTCAATCCATATGGATCGGCAATTTATCAGACACCAGTGGCCCAGAATTGAAGACTTGTTGCATTATCGGATGCTGGACGTATCCTCGCTCAAAGTCTGGATGCAGGGGGCTCATCACCTGGAATTTAAAAAACCAGACGAGCACCGTGCATTAGAAGATATCCGCGGTAGCATTCTGGAACTCAAATACTACCTAAAACTACTGAAGAAATACTAGTTAAAGACATTTTGACTCTCCCAAACGGTAGTTATTAAATAGACGGCATACATGGTAATTAACAAGGTTCCTTCAAACCGTGATAGCTGATGTTTATACCGTCCGACGGTGAGCATAATCAACAGGACAATCGAAATACCGAGCATAAATACCGTGTCAGCCAGTAGCTCGTCACTGAATTTAAGGTCGCTCAAAAAAGCGCTTAAGCCCAATACCCACATCATATTAAAGAGGTTAGAACCGATGATATTGCCAATCGCGATATCAACTTTTTCTTGCCGGATGGCTACTAGCGAGGTGACCAGTTCCGGAATTGACGTGCCAATCGCCACCAGTGTTACTCCGACTAAGGCTTGGGAGACGTTGAGCCAATCGGCTATTTCTAGCGCGCCGTCGATTATCCATTTACCACCAAGCGATACGGCGATCGAGCCAACAATAACCAGTAGAAAAGCTTTTGGGATATCGCTTTGCAATCCTGCTCGGACATAATGCCTGGCGTTTTGCCGCGAGTGAACCGAGCCGAAAATGTAATACAGAAAAATTAGAAAATAGGAGATTAGTACTAGGCCGTCAATGGCGTCTAAACTACTTGATTCGTCGCCGCGAAAAAGCTTGTCCGCCGCCAGCAGCAGAACCATAGCGGACACTAACACGTTAAAAGTAATTTCACGGCTGACTACTAATCGGTGTACGGTTAAATTCTTGATCAAGGCGGCTATACCCAAAATTAGCAGCGTATTGGTGATATTCGAACCCACGACATTAGCAATCGCCAGCTCGCTTGCCCCCCGGCTGCCAGCCATAACGTTGATAATCAACTCGGGTAAAGACGTGCCAAAGGCCACTACCGTCAGGCCGATTAGTAGTTCGCTGACTCCCAGTCGCTTAGCGAGCTTGGAAGCGCCGTGAATCAACCACTCAGCCCCGCCTATTAGCAGCAAGAATCCTGGTATAAGCAAAAGCACTTCCATAACTTACGTACATCATAACACCAGCAAAGCGGTGCTATACTCGGCTAAATGATGCTCACTCACCGCCAAGTCGAGGACTACTTGCTCAGCCAGCCAGGCGCTAGGCTGGATTACCCTTTCGGCGAAAGCGTTGGAGTCTATAAAGTGGCCGAGAAAATGTTTGCCTTGGTGTCGGAAAAAACGTCGCCGCTCAGACTAAGCCTGAAATGCGACCCTCAGTTGGCCGAAACTCTGAGGCAGCGGTACGTCAGCGTCATGCCCGGTTATCATTTGAGTAAGCGTCACTGGAACACTATTATCTTGAGCGGCCAACTAACTAACAATGAGATATTTGATTTGATCGATCACTCGTACAGCTTGATCGTGGCTGGTTTACCGCAGACGTCGCGAGACAAACTGGCCAAATCAAAGTAATTGGGCATAATCAGCCAGCAGGTTGTTTATGGTTTGGCTGGTTTCAGTATTGCTAAAAGGGTCTTTAAGTAGCGCCAAATCGTGCTCACTGGCAGCCACCGCCGACCTAATTAAGTCGGTGATGGCGGAATCAAAGGTGTTATTGCCGACGGCCTCTATCAGAGTGGCATCTAATACTTTGACGCGCGAAACCTGTTGGTCGTCCGCCGCCACGCCAATTGACATCAGTTCGTTGGCACCACTTATTAACACCAACTTGGTTCTGGCCAGCAATTGTTTGGTAGCAATTGACTGGGCTTCGTCTTCAAATTCGTCGATCACCCTAACCAATTCGTTGTGCCGGGCCAGTGTCAAACCGAGATCTCCTCGGGATGGCTCGCTCGATCTAAATAACAAGCCCAGTAGCAACACTAAAAAGGTAGCGACCGCGAGGGAAATGATTAGTTTGATCATTTTACGCTGCTTTATCTGGGTAGCGTTGGGGTCAAAATAGACCTGGTTTGGTTGCATAACTTACTTATAGCTAAACCCATATGCTTTATTAGAACAAGCTTTCAACCTTATACTAAGTGGTGATATGGATGCCAAAGACGATATAAAACGCCGTCTGAGCGTTGAGGATGTGGTTGGAACTTATCTTGAGCTCAAACGGTCCGGCCGAAACTTCAAAGCACTAAGTCCGTTCGGCAACGAAAAAACCCCGAGCTTTATGGTCAGTCCGGATAAGCAAATTTGGCATGACTTCAGCGCTAATAAGGGCGGTGATATCTTTACATTCGTGATGGAGATGGAGGGTGTTGACTTTGTCGGCGCCATGGAAATATTAGCCCGCAAAGCCGGTATAGATTTATCACAGTACCAAAGGGGGTCGGGCGAGACCGCCAAACTCAAAAAACGCTTGATTGAGATTAACGAGTTGGCGCTTAAGTACTACCATGCCAGTTTGGCCAAAAACCCTTCAGCGCTCAATTATTTGCGGCGACAGCGCGGTTATAAGTCGGAGACCATCAAAGACTTTAAACTAGGCTATGCACCGTCCCAAGGCCAGGCGCTGTACAAATTCCTGATAAAACGAAAATTTAAACCAGAAGACGTAAAAAAAGCCGGTTTGATTGTTAATCGGCGGGGCAGTTGGTTTGACATGTTTCGCGGCCGGATTATGGTCCCGCTCATGGACGGCCAGGGGCAACCCGTCGGATTTACCGCCCGCCAATTAATCGATGATTCGAATTCTCCTAAATACATCAACACGCCGCAAACCCTGATTTATGACAAGGGCCGCCACATTTTTGGTCTCCACCTGGCTAAAGCGGCCATTCGAGAGCAGGATTCGGCCGTATTAGTCGAGGGCAATTTAGATGTTATCGCCTCGCACCAGGCCGGCGTTTACCGCTGCGTGGCGACGGCCGGTACGGCCCTGACAAGAGATCAACTGCTACAACTCAGCCGGCTTAGTACCAATGTGCTGTTAGCCTTTGACCAAGATCAAGCCGGCCTAAGTGCCACCGAGCGGGCTATCCCGATTGCCCAGGATGTCGGTGTCAGTTTGTCAATCGTCTCAATGCCTGGCGGTAAAGACCCCGATGAATTAATTAGCAAGGACCCAGCTGCCTGGCCGAAGGCGCTGGAGGCTTCGGTTTATGTCATGGATTGGCTGGTGGATCACTACGCTTCGGTTTTTGACATCTCTACGGCCCAGGGCAAACGCCTATTCAGCGACAAGCTGATAGAAATCATCAGGCGGGTTACCGATCCGGTAGAGACGGAGCACTATATTCAAGTAGTATCGGCCAAGATTAACGTTCCGCCAGACCGAATCAAGGAAAAAATCGGCCGGCCGGCGGGAAACAGCCCAATCAGGAAAAAAAGCCAGCAACCTAGTAACGAGTCGAAGACAAGAACGTTTAATTACATAGATACATTCATCGGTCTGCTGGTGGCATATCCGGAGACCCGCGATTGTCTAAGCAAATTAAGCCCGCATGACTTTATTTTTTCCGAGCAGCAAAAGATTATTGCTCAGCTAAAGAGCCAACCGGGCATAAAAGAAAATGATTTGCTTGAGGCCGATGAGTATGTCAAGATAATCACGTTTAGGGCGGAAGACTTTTACGGATCGAGCTCCAGCTCAGCCAGATTGGCCGACGCCATGGAAACCGCTCGCCGTATCGCCAAAGAAACTAAGAAAAAACAAACGGCTGAAATAGCACACCGGATGCGTGAGGCTTTGGATTCGGCCGATGAAAAATCGCATCAAGAACTACTTAAGATTGTTAGCAAGTCTCTCAAGAAGGAGGGCTAGTGGCTCCACGTAAGAAAAAGGTGTCCGACTCTGATACTGACCAATTGGCGGTAATCAAGGACGAGCTTACCCAAAAAGCCAAGAAGCAAGGTTTTATTACCCAAAAAGAAGTCTTCGATAAAATTCCTGACACTGAGGAAAACGTTGATTTGCTCGACGCCCTCCACTCGGAACTTGTAGATGAAGGGGTTGAGATCCTCAGTGATGAAGAAGACGACCTGGCAGACAATGAAGCGCTGGAAAAGGCCAAACATAGCGCCTACCTTGACGATATCGCCGACGACTCAGTACGTCTTTACTTGCGTGAAATCGGCAAGATCCCGTTGCTGACACCTGTGCAGGAGCTGGCAATTGCCCAACGGGTAAAAGCCGGCGAAATTAAAGCCAAGGACGAAATGGCCGAAGCTAATATGAGGCTGGTGGTATCGATCGCCAAGCGTTATGTCGGGCGGGGCTTGGATCTGTTAGATCTGATTCAAGAAGGCAACACCGGGCTTCTGCGCGCCGTTGAAAAATTTGACCCGGACAAAGGTTTTAAGTTCTCGACTTACGCCACCTGGTGGATTCGCCAGGCTATCACCCGGGCCATCGCCGACCAGGCCAGGACGATTAGAATCCCTGTTCACATGGTCGAGACTATCAATAAACTACTTCGAACACAGCGGCGTCTAACCCAGGAACTAAACCGCGAGCCGTCCTATGAGGAGATTGCCCAGGAGATGGAAATTGAAGTCGACAAAGTCGAACACATAATGAAGATCAAGCAGGATATATCGTCACTCGACGCCAGCGTGCGCGACGACGAGGACGAGTCGGTTCTGGGCGATTTTATCGAAGATGAGGACACGCCAACGCCGGACGAATCGGCCACCACCCAGTTATTAAAAGAGCACGTCCAGGACATTTTAGACATCCTCGGCGAGCGGGAGCAGAAGATTCTTAAGATGAGGTTTGGCTTAGAAGACGGCAAAAGCCACACGCTTGAAGAAGTCGGCCGTGAATTTGACGTCACGCGCGAACGTATCCGCCAAATTGAAGCCAAAGCCCTAGCCAAACTGCGCAAGCATAAAGACGCCAAAAAACTGTACGACTATATCAAGTAGATAGCCCCAAATCTTTAAGCACGTTTTTTATTTGTCTCTCCAAGCTTGAAAGACTGGAGTTATTTTGAATGTAATAATCGGCGTAAACTATTGGACCGCCCTTTTCGAGGTTTTCAATTTCGTGGATATCGCGGGCCATTACATCTGCCGGGGTATATATCCGTTCTCCATCGCGTCGAGCCGACGCGCGTTCATATCTTATTTGTCGATTAGCCACGACGGCTATGACCACTAGTCTTTGACTATGTTTTTTCTGAAAATACTTTAACTCCGACCAGCTGTAGAGTCCATCCAGCACTACGACTCGATGGTTTACGGCCAAAAGCGCCTCAACCCGTTTGGCTACCCGCTTTGCCAGTACCAACGGCCCTTCTTTGTCTCGCAAGTCTTTATTGACGGCCTTTTCATCTTTCACGATATCGAGTCCGCGACGTTTAATCTCGTCGTAGACAATCGCGCCAAACCTGACAGACGGCCAGCCGCGTCTCTCCAGGTAGGCCACCACGCTGCCTTTACCGCTGCCTGGCATACCGACGATAGCGAGCACTAGGTTTTGTTTCATATCAATAAAGAGTATATCTCAATTAATATAGTTGTTCAGAGGGTATAATTAACCCATGTCTGGAACAAAAAGACTAGTCGTAATCGACGGCAAGAGCGTTTTTTACCGCGGCTATTACGCCATGCCAAACTTGGCGACAAAAGACGGTAAGCCGACCGGCGGAGTTTATGGTTTTGCCGTTATGGCTTTGGAGGTTATAAAAAAATTCAAGCCAGATTACGTAGCGGTGGCCTGGGATAAGCCCAAGACTAATATTCGCCGCCGGACTGAAATATATCCTCAGTACAAGGCTAACCGTAAGCCGGCTCCACCGGATTTCTATGAACAAGTGCCAATTTTGCACGAGCTGCTCGGAGCCTTTGGCTGGCCGTTATTCGAGATCGACGACCACGAGGCCGATGACATCATGGCTACGCTGGCTAAACAGGCGCACCAACATAAAGTCGATACGCTGCTTATAACTAGTGACCACGACGTATTGCAGCTAGTCAACGGCCATACTAACGTCGCTCTTCTGAAAAAGGGCTTGACGAATGTTGACGTAATTGACGAGGAGCGCCTAAAAGAGGTCTACGACCTGACCCCGCAGCAGTTTGTCGATTACAAAGCTTTAAAGGGTGACCCATCGGACAACATACCTGGGGTCTCGGGGGTTGGCGACAAAACGGCGGTCAAATTAATCCACGATTACCGTTCGCTTGACGGCGTCTATCATAATCTGGACAAGATTAAAGGGTCGCTTAAATCTAAATTAGAAGCTGGCAAGGACATGGCGTTTTTGACCAGGGAGCTGGTGATTTTAGACGAAGATGTGCCGGTAAGACTCAACTTAAAGACGGCGGATATCAAGAACTTAGACACCAATACGCTAAGCGCGCTTTTGCGCGAGCTCGAATTTAGAACTCTTATCCGACAGCTGCCTCAAGACATGCAACAAACCCAAGCCGAACTTGAAAAAGTAGCTCAAAGCGGGGACTTCAAACCGGCGGCCAAAGTAGAATTGATTTATACGGCAGCGGACTTAAAGAACCTTAAGCTTCAACCAACTGACAAGTTGGTTCTGCACACTCGTACCGTCGGCGCGCACTTTAGCGATTTGTCGCACATTATTCTTAGCGACACTCCTAACCGCTGCGTGGTGATCGATTTGACCGGACAGCTGGAGGCAGAAAGCGTCAAGGCCAAACTGGGCAGCTTACTCAAAGACAAAAAAACCGACAAAATCGGGCACAACATTAAAAACAGTCTCAAAGCTTTGTTACATCTTGGCATTGAGGCCCGGCCGGTCGGCCACGACGTACAGGTTGGCGCCTTTTTGCTTAATTCACTGACGCGCGACCTCAGCTTGACTGACTTAGCTCAGTCAGAACTCGGCTATGAGGGGCAGGAACTAGAAAACGTGCCGCCGATGGACATCCAAGCCGCAGCGCCAAAAATCACCGCCAGCATCTGGGGTTTATATGATTTGCAGCATAAAGGGTTAAAAACTATTCCCAAGCTGGCGGATATGGCTCATAAGATCGAATTTCCGGTTATTCCCGTACTGGCGATAATGGAGCACCGCGGTATACAGCTTAATAGCGGCTACCTTAAGAAAATGTCGGGCGAGCTTGAAGAGCAAATATCTGATATCGAACAGCAAATTTACGGCCATGCCAACCGGGAGTTTAACATTGCTAGCCCTGGCCAACTGGCAGACATATTATTTGATGGTCTAAAATTGCCCACTACAGGTGTTAAAAAAGGCAAAACCGGTTATTCCACGGCCGCCCGCGAGCTTGATAAATTAAGGGGGCTACACCCAATTATTAATCTAATAACTGATTATCGGGAGTGCGCTAAACTCAAGAGCACGTATGTCGACGCTTTACCCGGGCTAGTCGACGATGCCGGCCGCTTGCACACGGACTTTTCATTGGTGGTGGCGCCGACCGGTCGTCTATCAAGCTCCGAGCCGAACCTGCAAAACATACCGGTCCGGACTGATCTGGGACGACGCATCCGCGAGGCCTTTGTAGCGGCCAAGGGCAATGTATTTATCAGCGCCGATTACTCGCAAATCGAGCTTCGTATTGCCGCTGTTTTAGCCGGTGACGATGATCTGATCGAAGCTTTCAATAATGGTCTCGATATTCATACTAGAACGGCCGCTCAAGTCTATGGCGTGGCCATGGACGACGTCACTAAAAATCAGCGCCGCGACGCCAAAGTCATTAATTTTGGAGTACTTTACGGCATGAGCCCGCACGGACTGAGCCAAGCCACCGGCATGACTCACGAAGCCGCCAAGGAGTTTATAGAACGTTACTTTGAGCTGAGGCAACCGCTGTTGGATTTTATTGATAAGACCAAAAGCATGGCCAAGGACAAGGGCTATGTCGAAACGATGTTTGGCCGTCGGCGGCCGACACCGGACGTAAATTCATCAAATTTCGTGGTTCGCGAGGCGGCCTACCGGCAAGCGGTTAACATGCCAATCCAGGGCACGGCCGCTGACATAACCAAGCTGGCCATGATCAAGATCGAGGCCGAACTGGCGTCCGAAGCCGACCAGTTACTTCAAATTCATGACTCGATCCTGGTAGAAGCCCCTGATTGGAAAGCCAAAAAAGTAGCCAAAGAGATGAAAGAGATTATGGAGGGAGTTTATAAGCTGCCGGTGTCGCTTGATGTGGATGTAACGATCGGCCAAAACTGGGGTGAACTTTAGGTATGAGACACCCCAACCTCTCCCCAAATGGCACCCTAGAGGTTCGGGTTTCTCATCGCTCGGTCGGCAATGCCGAGTTTGCAAGCAAACCGAGCCTCGCCGCTCATTCTGTGACTAACGTCACATTCAACGAAGCCCATAATCGTCAGAAGCTATAAAGACAAATGAAGGTATATATTGCCGCCAGAACCAAGCGAGCAGACGACGCATGTTACTTAGCGGATAAACTTGAGCAAGAAAAACACTCCGTGACTTTTAAGTGGTTTGATGAAGTTATTACAAATAGGATCCAGAACAAGGGCGCGCACCGGGATTATTATCAATTCGTTAGGAAGGCATTGTTGTCAGCATCCAATGCCGAAATATTTATACTGCTTTCAGATTCCGGCATGAGAGGTACCTATGTTGAGATGGGCGCATTTCTGCTATCCCAGCTACAAAACCCGAAGTCGAACCCCAAACTTATAATTGTGGGTGGCGAAAAGCATAGCCACATCTTTGAAAGTGTTTCATTCACGTATCATGTTGACTCAGTTGATCAGGTCATAGATCTAGTGGAGATTAATTAGGGGACGTCTTTAATGACAAGGGCGCTGCCTTTTTTAGCTAATCGAACACGTTGGCCTTTTTGCCAGTTTAAGGCCCGGATGAGATCAACTGGCAGACTAACGCTGTAGCTGCCGGTATTATTTTTCTGGAGCGAACGTTCCAGCCATAATTCTCGACTTTTAGTACCCATAGTTACTCCTTCTACTAAATATGATTTAAATCTAATTTAAATCATATTTAGTAGAATTGAAAGTCTATTCTCGGTCCGAGTAAAGAAGAGGGTATACTTAAATTAAATGGTCAAAGCCATCATATTTGATTACTTTGGGGTGGTTAGCTCGGATGAGTACTGGGAGTTTGTCGATGCCGATAAGGATGTAACGTCGGAATTTTTGAGCGTCGCTAACAAGGTTAACTTGGGCAAGATTCACTGGCAGGACTTCGTTCAGGTAGTGGCTGATAAATCCAACAAATCCTTCGAAGAGGTCAAAGCCATGTACGCCGAGGAACAGATCAACCCAGCTATCCTGGCATTTGTCCAAGAACTTCATAACAAATATAAAACCGGCCTTATTACCAATGCCCACCACGAGTTTCTCGAGCCGATTTTTGATAAAACCAACTTGGATTCGGTCTTTGACGCCATCATTATTTCGTCCAAAGTCGGGATTATTAAGCCGGATCCACGGATTTATCAGCTGCTGCTAGAGAACCTTAACGTCAAAGCCGAAGAAACGGTTTTTATTGATGATATCGAACGAAACATCGCTGGCGCCGAGGCCGTTGGCATGAATGGCTTGCTCTACCACAACCTAGAGCGGTTGAAGGTTGAGCTCAATAGATTGCTAGGGCATTAGCCTTAACGAAAACGCACAGCTTGCGGCACTAGTTGCCCGTATAGTGTGGTGTCGACGATATGTTTTGCAAGTTCTAGATTTTTTGTATCTAGGCCGGTCGAATGATATACATTGCCGAAAGCGATCCCAACCGGAACGGGACTACCTTTTTTGGCCCCGGCTTCAATACCCCGATCAGCGACGGCGACCGGTATTACCACGCAGGTTTTTGAAGGCGACACTAGCTTGTAACTGCCGGCACTAGGCGTCTCTGCGTAAATTCCGTGTTTTGTATCTCTACGGCCGGAGGGGGCAACTATTATGATATTGCCGGGCTCGGCCTTAAGATCACGCACTATTTTGGCGGCATTGAGATTAATCTCTCTTGTTAGTCTGGGTGCTTGGCTAACTCTACTCGTTTTGGTGTCTGGCACTGTCAGAATCCAATTGCAGTAGGTATTTATCTGAGACGGCATGTAAATGTCTTCTACTCCCGCTGGCATCCTGAACATCGAGGTCGATATTGTCGGGCCGATCAGCATATATGTCTTAGGCCGGATGTCGTAGTTATAAATCTCCTTAAACGCGACTGATATCCCGTAGATAATTTCTCCAGGGTTAAACAAACTTTGATGATTTGTCGCGATGACTACACTAGCCTCATCAAGGAGTTTCATTAAACCTAGCCTTCTGACATTTCTATTACATACTTCTAATAACGGATTGCTGTGACCAGAAGACCGATCAAGATTAGATATTGAATTTCTTGCCAAAGCCTCCGCCGCTTTCCAGGACCCGGGATGTGGTTCAAACTGGCCAAAACGTTTATCTAATCCCTCGACCAGCACGGCGTCAGGATCGTCCTGGCGGGCTTTTCTCCAAAAGAACTTATGCATCGCTACATATTCTTCTTCGCGATAATAAATTTGCTCCAAACCCGCCTCTAAGCCTATTGGTGACCTAAAATCTTCTCCGGAGGGATACTCAACATCGCTTTGTGTGGTTAAACGCTCGTGACCCAATGCCATTTAAAGGGATAGTACTGACAAACTGACATCAGCACAAGCATAAGCCGGGTCGGATGTTCGACTTTATTACCGATATATTGTATAATCTAACATTCAACTAACACAGGTTTCTCATGCCAGAACAAATACGACCTCAGTTTACTAATCGCCTGCGCCGGTTTGTGGGTTTAACTGCTGTCGGTGAGTATGGATCAGAATCGCTAGATGATCCTGGCTTAGAAGGGATAATTCGACCAATCGAGAAAGAGCTGGCCAATTATGCCGATGCCTTGGCTACATATGTTACGCTGACAACCGTTCTTATAAACGACGATAATATATCTGATCTTATGGAAGGAATGATTGCCGAACAAAAAGCATATTGGCAAAACAACAGATCACAAAGACGTATTAATTTTGCCCAGACAAAGGAGTTATACCCGCTCTTCGTGCAGACCGCCATTATGTCGACCCGCATATTTGCTTCCAAAAAAGAATTTGCGCTCGAACTAGCAGGCGATCAAGAACGCAACATAATTTCCCTAATAAATACGGCACGCACACAGTTTAAGGACCACTTTAACAGGATTGAAGGCAAACGACTTGGCCTCTTTCAGGATAGCCTCATCAATAGAGGTCTTGCTACCAGAAGTTTTGAGTCAGAAATAGCTAGTTTTCAAAAATCAATTTTCCCGACATGTAAAAAGATGAGTAAAAACGAGATAAGTATATTTCAGTCGCTATGGGATAATACTCAAGTTCTTGAAAATCCTGCTCGTTTCATCGAAGACATAATATTACAACCTGGATCAGGTGAAGTTTCTAGTCCTGTTAGAACCCTGATCAGTCTTTTAGCGACTGAACACTATCTAAACGGCCCAGATTCGGTAGTGTCTATGGCGGTTGCATCAATGCAAGAACGAGCCAGCAACGGCTACGCCATTGCAGAAGAATTTATCACAAAGCTAATCTACGAGGATCCAGCGTTCAACTACATTTTTGATAGGATCGAGGGCGAACCGGCAAAGAAGTTAATTATCGGCGATGTTGTTCGCGGCTTTGCTGATTGGCCACCAAGTATGAAGCAGGATTACAGCGACTATATGAAGGCTAGAATTAGTACCTTAAAGACCCAACTTGATAAAGCCCTCACACCTTATATAAGAAAAGAAATGCTGATGCCCACGTTTGATGATTTCGAGGACGCTGTCGACAGGTTATATCGGCGCGTATTTGGCCAAAAAGGAATTCCTGATTCGCATAAAAAACCACCATCTACTATTCAGCGTAAGGTCGTGAGGGCGGAAGACGTAATACCAACCGAGCGAGGCGAGCATGAGCATGTAGAGAAACAATTATATGTGAAATATTTCGTCAATAGTCCAGGAAAAGGCTTCATACTGGCAGATGACAGTAATCGATTAGCAAAAGAAATTAAAGTCGTAAGTGGAAGCGATGGACTACTGGCAGATGACATAGTGCGAATAATAAAAATTTTATCGGCGGACCCTATGAATCACTCTAAGCAGGTCAAGCAGCGTACTAAAAAGGAAGGGGTTCCCATCAGGTTTCGAACATCAAATATCCGCCAGCATATGAAGGGTGAGGGTTTCAGCAGAAGAGTTGATAAGTATAGAATAGTGTTTTTTATCGACGGCCCTAATAAGACGCTCGGCATCGTAGGTATCTTTGCCGATCACGACAAATATGAAAAATTCCTAGATACTTTGCCCAGGACGGGGTGATATCTTTAAGCCCTCTAAGTACGCACACACCGTAACTAAAGTGCCAGTAAAATCTAAGTAATGCCATACAATAGTTAGATTAAAAGGAGTCTAACGAGCACATGCCGGAGCTGCCGGAAGTTGAGACCATAGTCAGGGGCTTAAGACGACGCGTAATCGATCGGGAGATAGTCAGTTTAAAAGTGCTGGAAAAACGTTCAATTCAGTTTGAAAAAGCCTTAATTACAGAGGTAATTGCTGGATACAAAATTAGTTCAATTTGGCGTCGAGCTAAAGTCATGATTTGGGATTTATCGAGTCAATACAGCCTGCTGTTTCACCTCAAAATGACCGGACAAATTATTATCGATCAGCCGAGCGAGGACCGGTTTTCCGGCGGACACCCAACTGCCAGCATGGGTTTAAAGTCAAAATTGCCAGACAACACAACTCGGGCCGTGTTCCAACTGGAAGATGGGGCCAAAATTTACTTTAACGATCAACGTAAGTTCGGTTGGATAAAGTTGTTGCCAACTAAAGCTGTACACAGCGATGAATTTTTGTCCACGGTTGGTCCGGAGCACGACAGCGACTCTTTTACCCGACAATATTTCTGGGACAAGATAAAGAATAGGATAACACCGGTTAAGGCTGTTTTGCTGGATCAAAAAATCGTGGCCGGTATCGGTAATATTTACGCCGACGAGGCGCTGCATATGGCCATGATCCACCCGGCCCGCAAAGCCAGTAGCCTGCCCAGAAAACAGGTTAATAGTCTGTTCGAGTCAATTATTAGAGTATTAAAAGACGGTGTAGATCGCGGCGGCACGAGTTTTACCACTTATGTCAACGCCGATGGCGCCAGAGGTGACTACTTGCTAATTGCCAGGGTTTTTCGGCGGGAGGGCCAAGATTGCCGGGTTTGCGGCGGCACGATAGTTAAAACCAGGGTTGCCGGACGGGGTACGCATTACTGTCCCGTCTGTCAGCCAGTTCCGCGGAGCTGGCGGCCATGAACACGTTGTTAACAGGTGAAAACGGCTACGCAATTAAGACATTTTTAGACCAAGTACAGCGCGATATTATTAAAGACCATCCGGCCGCCACGCTGGAAATCAGGCTAGCCGAAGACCTGGGTCTGGAGGATTTGCCAATGCTGCTGCAAAACTCGTCATTATTCAGTGACCACAAGCTGGTTGTAATCAAAGATCTCGGCGCTAACAAATCGTTGGCAGAAGAGTTAGTAAACTACGCCGACAAAGTCGCACCGATGACCGATTTTTACGCCGTAGAGTCTCAGCCGGACAAACGAACCAAGTGGTTTAAGTCTCTGAGTCGGCGGATGACAGTTAAAGACTTCCCGCACTTGACACCAGCTCTGCTGGTCAATTGGCTGAAAGACTACGCAAAAAGCGAGAGTGCGACCATAAACCAATCGGCCGCTGAGTTATTAATCGCGCGGGCAGGTACGGATCAATGGCGTCTGAGCCAGGATCTAGACAAACTCATCAGCTTTAACCCGGAGATAACTAAACAGAACGTCGCGCTATTGGTCGAAGAGACGCCAAGAGATACGGTCTTTGATTTACTCGACGCTGTAGTGGCTGGCCACGGCCAACGGGCGCACCAACTTTATTCACAGCTAAGACGAGCGGAGATAGAGCCCCATCAATTCCTTGGTCTGCTCAGCTGGCAAATGCATAATATGTTAATTGTCCGGGCAAACTACGCGCTAAACACCGCCCAACTGTCAGCCAAGGCCGGTTTAGCGCCGTTTGTGGTCGATAAAACCCGCCGACTGGTCAGGCGGTTGACGCTGGGATCGATCAAGTACTTGATCGAATTGATTTTAGAGGCCGACTACGACATGAAATACCGGGGGTTGGACGCCGACCAACGAGTCAAACTGTTAATTGATCGGATCGTCCGGAAGATTATGTCTTAGGGTTTCTTGGCTTTTTTGACCGGCTTTTTAGCGGCTGGTTTTTTTGCAGCAACTTTTTTAGGCGATTTTACTGGGTTTTTACCGCCAGCTGTCTTAGCCATTGCAGCATAACGGGCCTTGATCCGACTGGCCCGGCTCCGGCTGATAACGCGTTTTTTGGCCGCCGTGTCAACGGCACTCTGAATATTGGATAAACTATCGCTGATTTTAGCGGCTTTTTTTTCGGCAATGACGGCCTCAAACGCCCGGGTGGCGTCTTTTAACTGTCGTTTCACAATATTATTGCGGGCGGTTCTGATTTTGGTCTGCCTGGCTCTTTTAGCGGCCGACCTAATAATAGGCATAAATTTTGTCCTAACTCCTTATGGGGTGAGCTCGAGTGCCAACTATATCGCAATAACCAGAGCCAGTAAAGAACTTAACGGCTAATTCGGCCGCTGTTGGGCCAGGCGGCCTAGGCAGGCCTAAACCTTGCGGCCAGCCGTCGTACCTCTTGACCCCTATCTGTTTTTGTGCTAGTGTTTCCTCTGTAAATCCCTAAAAAACAAAAAAGGAAACTGATGTCTCAGCTTAATTTCCCCCAAATCGACGGGCATGCCCGTTGGAGCCCATTGTCTAGCAGCCAAAACCGCGGGAAACTTAAAAAGCCGGCATTAAAGTAAAACCATGGAGCAAAACAGCAAGCAACTAGCGGTCGAGCGTCTCAAAAGCTCAATCAACGTACTGGTCACAGTTAGCACCAATCCGTCGGTTGATGATTTGTCGGCGCTGATTGGGTTTTCGTTGCTGCTGGGTAAGCTCGACAAACACGCTAGCGCTGTTTTTAGCGGCGTCATACCGCCCGCCATCCAGTTCCTGCAGCCCAATCAAAGAATCGCCAAGGACGTATCCTCTCTGCGGGATTTTATTATTGCCCTGGACAAGAATAAAGCTGACAAACTGCGTTATAAAGTAGAAGATGATGTCGTCAAGATCTTCATCACGCCCTATAAGACAGCCCTATCAAAAGAAGATTTGAGTTTTTCTGAAGGCGATTTCAACGTCGATACCGTCGTTGCCCTGGGCGTAGGAAAAAGAGACGACCTTGATAACGCCATCAAAGCCCACGGCCGAATTCTGCACGACGCGACGGTCATCACCATCAATTGTGGCAGTAAAACCAGCGATCTTGGTGTCATTGACTGGCAAGATCCGGCCGCCAGTTCGTTATGCGAAATGCTCGTAAGTATCAGTGAATCGTTTGGGAGCGGGCTATTAGACGAGCAGATAAGTACCGCTTTCATGACTGGTATCGTAGCGGCGACAGATCACTTTAGTAACGGCAAGACTTCACCAAAAGTAATGACCATGGCCGCCCAGTTGATGGCTGCCGGCGCAAACCAACAGCTTATTTCCAGCAATATTAACGTCCGGCTAGAATCACCAGCACCGCCCCCGCCAAAGGACGATACTCAGTTATCGATAAAACACGAGACAGAAGCTCCTAAAGCTCCGCTGCCAAGCGTACCACCGGCCACTCCGCCTCCGGTTGAACCTCCACCGCCCGACAAAACCCTGCAGGATCTAGAAAGCGAGATATCGGATTTAGCCGGGGCCCAACCTCCGGCGCCAGTTAAACCACCAAAACCGGCGACACCGTCTACGAATGACTTACCCTCCACGCCAGCCAATCAGATCCTGTCACCGCCGTCCCAAATCCGCCAGGCCAAGCCCTTAATGGACTCTTATCATCATGACGATAAACCTACTCTAATTAGCCATCCTAAGGGCCACGGTCCGCGTGAAGTCGACGACAATCCGCTACTGGGTGGGACATTTAACGCTACATCCGAACAAGCCCACGAAGAGGCGGTGTCTGATTTAAGAAAAAGCGTAAACTCGACGATTTTAAGCCATCCGGGGCAACCCTTGGACGAAGACGAAGAGCCGCCAACCGAACGGGCGGAGGCTAAGGCGCCACCGATCATGCCGCCAACCTTAATGCCGCCTGCGGATCCGGCATCGTCACCCACGCCAGCCGCCAACAACGGTCCGGTTGATATTGACGAAGCCCGAAAAGCCGTCGAAGCGGCCGTTAACTCTCAACCGTTTAATCCAGCTGGAAACCCGCTTCAATCTGTCGGATCGGCGCCGTTACCCAACGTAACCACCGGTGAGATAGCGATCGATGAGGGCGGCAACATCCAACCCTCGCCAGCCAGCGCTCCGACCAGTAACGAAGAGTTCAAACTGCCCAGCTAAGTAGTTTCAATAAATTCCGGATCCGGTTTAGACTTTAGCCTATGGACGGGCTGTTGCTTATCGACAAACCTCTGAATTGGACTTCGTTTGACGTTGTTAATAAAGTCAAATCACTGATAGCCACTCAAAGCGGCCTAAGCCGTAAAAGCTTAAAAGTCGGCCACGCTGGCACGCTGGATCCGTTAGCTAGCGGTTTATTGCTAGTGGTCGTCGGTTCGACCTGTAAACAAGCCGGCCGGCTGGCTAAGCTACCTAAAACCTATCGGGCCGAAATAAAATTAGGATTTACAACCAAGACCGACGACGCCGAAGGCGAAAAACAGCCCGTATCTGATAAGAAGCCTGATAAAGCTCTCGTTGACACCGCTTTAAGGGCGTTTTTAGGGCCTCAATGGCAAAAGCCGCCGATCTTCTCGGCTGTTAAAATCGGCGGCCAACGGGCTTATAAACTGGCGCGGCGGGGTATCTCACCGGCTATTAAAACCAAAATGGTGGAAATAAAATCGATCAAGCTCATCAGCTATACCTATCCATTAATCACCTTGGAATGCGACGTTTCAAGCGGAACCTACATTCGGTCATTAGCTCGGGATCTGGGGCAAAAACTGGGTTGCGGTGCATATCTTAGCGGGCTTAGACGTTTGAGCGTGGGACAATATTTGATTTCGGCGGCGGTTACGCTTGAGCAACTGGATAAAGGCGGTGTTCAGGCCAACCTTTCGAACCTTGAATAATAGCCGCTTATCTGCTACAGTTAGCCGCGAATTATGGCGGAGAAGAACTCCAAAGACGATGTTATCGCGCAGTTGCAGCGCACTAAGACCGACACTGGGTCACCGGAGGTGCAGGTCGGAATTTTGACGTCCAGAATTCAACAGCTAACTGAGCACCTTAAGCTCCACAAAAAAGACAATCACTCGCGCCGCGGGTTGCTGCAAATGGTCGGCCAACGCAAACGGCTACTTAAGTATCTTAAAAGCAACGATAGCCCGGCCTACCAGAAAGTGATTCAGAAGCTCGGCATACGAGGATAGAGCTTTACAGCAAGTCCGTTTATAAAAACGGACTTTAGATAAAGCTTTAAATAAGGACAGCCTTGGTGATGGCGAATAGGATGATAAATCTTGTCCTGCTCAGCATTACCACAAGCTGTCCAAGAAGATAAGGAGAAAGACATATGGCAGGGACCATTAACCCTTTTAACGGTAAAATTATTAAAATTGACACAGAGTTTTGCGGCCGAAAATTGACATTCGAAACTGGCCGGCTGGCGTTTCAAGCCGCCGGCGCTGTGCTGGTTACCTATGGCAAGACTGTGGTTTTAGGTGTCGCCCAAGCCGCCGATGAAGCCGCCGTTGGGTTTGATTACTTTCCGTTGTCAGTGGACTACGAAGAAAAGATGTATGCCGCCGGCAAAATTTCCGGCAGCCGTTTCAATAAACGCGAGGGCCGGCCAACCGATGAGGCGGTTTTGGTCTCGCGGCTGATTGACCGGCCAATCCGGCCGTTGTTTCCCAAGGGCTATCACAACGAAGTCCAGTGCTTGGCCTACGTTTATTCGCTTGATCCGGAAGTTAAGTCAGATACGGTAGCAATGATTGCCGTTTCGGCCGCTTTAAGTTTGACTGGCGCTCCATTTGCCGGTCCGGTGGCCGGAGTTAGAATCGGTCTGGTCGACGGCAAGCTCAAGCCGTATCCTTCTACCAGCGAGTTGAAGTCGTCAACTTTGGATCTGATGGTGGCCGGTACCAAAGAGGCTATCATGATGGTCGAGGCCGGCGCCAGTGAAGTCGATGAACCAACGGTGGTAAAGGCCCTGGAGCTTGCCCATAAATCAATTCAACCGGCCTTGACCTTGCAGTCGGAGCTGGTTAAAAAAGTGGGAGTCAAAGCCAAGGAGTTTGAACTAACATTGCCACCAAAGAACGTCACGGAAGAAGTCG
Organism: Candidatus Saccharimonadales bacterium; assembly: GCA_036397795.1. NCBI lineage: Bacteria > Candidatus Saccharimonadota > Candidatus Saccharimonadia > Saccharimonadales (SeqCode) > Saccharimonadales bacterium (SeqCode). The sequence goes on along the minus strand of DASWIF010000012.1, from coordinate 20,431 downwards.
ATAAGTTCCTTAAAGGCAAGCTCGGCGAAAAAATTCGCGGCGGCGAGAAACTAGAATACGACCAACGCTTAGACGAGCTTAAGCAGACCTTGCTGGCGGCTTTAGTGAAAGACGATGAAACTGATAAAACTCCATATTTGGAAGCATATGATTTGGCCATTAAAGCCGAGGTTAAACGGGCGATTTTAGAAGATGGCCGTCGGCCTGACAATCGCCAACCGGATGAAATCCGGCCGCTCAGCTCAGAAGTGGGCGTGCTGCCCCAGGTCCATGGTTCGGCCCTGTTTACCAGGGGGAGTACCCAGGCCCTTAACGTCACCACCCTGGCGCCGAGCAGCTACGCACAGCTTCTGGACACGATGGACGAAAACGCTACGGAGAGGTACTTCCTGCATCATTACAATATGCCGAGTTTTTCTACCGGAGAAATCCAGCGTCCGCGCGGTCCCGGCCGCCGAGAAATCGGCCATGGCGCACTGGCGGAACGAGCCTTAAGAGCGGTCGTGCCTGATGTTGCGGACTTTCCTTATACCATCCGGACGGTGTCGGAAATCTTAAGCGGCAACGGCTCAACCAGTATGGCCTCGGTTTGTTCCGGCTGCCTCAGCTTGATGGATGCCGGGATACCAATCAAAGCGCCGGTTTCTGGCATCGCCATGGGTTTGATGAGCGACGGGAAAAAATTCGTTGTACTAAGCGATATCCAAGGTACCGAAGATTTTGCTGGCGACATGGATTTTAAGGTCGCCGGGACAGCCAACGGTATCACAGCTCTGCAAATGGATATTAAAATCCAAGGCATTACCCAGGACGTTATGGTTAAGGCTCTTGATCAGGCTAAAACCGGACGGGCCGCTATTCTTAAGCACATGCTATCGACCCTAGCTGAGCCGCGAGCCGAATTACACCCGGAAGCTCCTCGGGTAGAAAGCCTAAAGATTGACGTCGAGCAAATACGGGAAGTGATTGGCAAAGGCGGGGAAACCATCCAGAAAATTACCGGTGAGACCGGTACCGAAATTGACATAAAAGACGACGGAATGATATTTGTAGCCGCCAAGAACAAAGTCGATATCGATAAAGCAATTGATTGGATTAAAAACCTGACCGCTAAGCCAGAGATTGGCAAAGTCTACGACGGCACAGTAGTTAAACTGATGGATTTCGGCGCATTTGTCGAGTTTCTCCCCGGTAAAGATGGCATGGTTCATATCTCGGAAATCGCCGATCATCGAGTAGAGCGAGTGGAGGACGAGCTGAAAGAGGGCGATAAAGTCCGGGTTAAACTGATAGCGATTGACGATCGGGGCCGCAATAACCTAAGTATTAAACGAGCAGGAAACTGACCCTGAAGGCGGGTAAGAGCCACTTAAAAACGCCATGGATCAAGCCCAAGAACTAAAAAAATTAGCCGATGAAATCGTCAAAAATAAGGTCTGCCCCGCTTTAGCCAGCCAAGCTACTCAGCTGGTGCTTGGCGAGGGCAACCCGAATGCCGACATTGTCTTTATCGGCGAAGCCCCTGGCGCAGAAGAGGACAAACAAGGCAAACCATTTGTAGGTAGGGCTGGACAATTCTTAAACGATATGTTACAATTAATTCACCTCGAGCGATCAGACGTCTACATAACCAATATTGTCAAATATCGACCACCCAATAATCGTGACCCTGAACCAGATGAGAAAGCAGAATTCTTGCCGTACCTGCACAAGCAACTGGCGATTATCAAACCCAAGTTAATCGTAACCTTAGGACGACATTCGATGTCGGCGTTTCTCCCTGATTTCCGAATCAGCGAGATACACGGGCAACCGAAACGAACCAGCGGAATTGTTTATTTGCCGCTATATCACCCGGCCGCTGCGCTGTATAACAGTTCGATGAAGGAAATTCTCATGGCCGATTTCAAAAAGATTCCAAAAATACTCGATCAACTAAAAAATTAGGAGAAAACATGGGTCAGCAAAGACTAAAAACACCTGCTCCGGACGACCGGAGAAAGCAAACTAACAAAAAACATACACCTGACACCGCCGTCCTAGCTGGTACGGCTACTAGACGGGGAGAAGTCATGCGCGCCAGTCGGCGTAACAGTGACCTTATTAACGCCAAAGCCAGCCAGCACATTATCAACGTGCCGGTCAATAAAAACGAATTTAATGGTCGCCAGGGACAGCAATTTACGACTGGTGATCTAAGGCGAGCCAGCCAATTGCCCATCGCCAAAGAAAAGACGCTCAAAGTAATACCTTTGGGCGGATTAGGCGAAATGGGAATCGGTAAAAACATGGCCCTACTGGAATATGAAAACGATATTATCGTAATCGACATGGGCCTGCTTTTTCCCGGCAATGATTACCCGGGTATTAACTATATGGTGGCGGATATTACCTATTTGGAAGAGCGGAAGCATAAAATTCGTGGCCTTATCTTTACTCATGCTCATCTCGACCACGTCGGCGCGGTAAAACATCTATTAAAGCGATTGCCAGCGCCGGTTTACGGCTCCAAATTTACTATCAGTATGATCCAGCGCCAGATGGAAGAGGACCCAACCGGCTACTCTCCCAATTTGAATGTCCTCAATCCGGATACTCACGAAAAAGTTAAGCTGGGAGACGCTTTTACCATCGAGCTAATCCGGGTCAATCATTCGGTACCAGACAGTACGGCCGTGGCCATCAAGACCCCGGTCGGGCTGGTCATCCATAGCGGAGACTGGCGGTTCGAAGACAACCCGGTCGACGGTAAGAAATTTGATCTTGAACGGATGGCCGAAGTCGCCAAGGATGGTGTCTTACTACTTATGAATGAAAGCACTAACTGCGAGTACATGGACAAGATCGAGCACGGTGAGATTGACATTAAAGAGTCATTTAAAGAAGTAATGAAACGGCCCGGCCGGATTATCATCTCGGCTTTTTCCAGCCAGATCCATCGTATCCAATCGGTTTTAGAAGCCGCCCAAGTCAATAACCGACACGTGGCTTTTGCCGGTTACAGCATGATTCAAAACATCGAGGTCGCATTAAGAGCTGGAGCGCTTAAAGTGCCAAACGGTGTCATCATGAAAATGGACGACATCATCAAACTGCCCGATGGCAAAGTGGTTGTGGTCTGCACCGGCTCACAGGGAGAAATGAATGCTGTACTATGGCGTATGGCCACTGGCTCGCATCGGCATATCAAGGTAAAACCGCAAGATACTATTGTCTTTAGCTCAAATCCGATTCCTGGCAATGAAATAAATGTCGTTAAAACGGTTGACGGATTGATGCGCGAAGGCTCCCATGTGTTGGAAAACCGAATTCGGGAATTTGACGGTTGCGGACCGCTGCACTTAAGTGGTCACGGAAACTACCACGATCACGTCAAACTGATAAATATCCTCAAACCTAAGTTCTATATGCCAATCCATGGTGAATTCCATATGCTAGTGCATAACGCCGAGCTTATTCACCGGGAGTTTAAAACCCCGCGTGAGAATATCTTCGTCATGGACAATGGCGACGTGCTGGAGTTAACTGCTAAACAGGCCGCTAAGACCGGACGGGTTAAAGTCGGCAGTGTGATGTATGACGGTGCCGCGGAAGAAGTGTCCGAAGTCGTCTTAAAAGACCGATTGCACATGAGCACCGAGGGTATTTTTACTGTCATTTTGACCATCGATAAGGCTACTCGCCAGTTCATGACTAGTCCTGACATAATCTCCCGCGGCTTCATTTATTTGCGGGATAGCGAGGAATTAATGAGTAAGATTCGACGCTATCTTAAGCAAAAAGTGATCAAAGCGTACGCTGCCGACCAGCCGGATCTGGACGATTTGAAAAAATCAATCAGAGAAGACGTAGCCCACATCCTCTACGATGAAACCGAACGAACACCAATAGTTATTGTGGTTATTAACGAAGTCAGCCGGTCCAAGGAACCAACAGCGGTCCAACCTCGCTGATTGACCACAAAGCCGTTATACTGGTGGGCAGAATGGCCAGAACCAAGAAGAAAAACAAGAGCAAAAAATCCGTCGAAGAAAAAACCAAAGCCGGCCCGGAAGGTTTTGGACGGCAGGCCTTAGCTTTTACTCTGGGGGCGGTTTTCGCGCCGCTACTGGTGCTGGCGATGTTTGGCTTGGGCGGCAGTCTGCCGGTGAGATTATTCGACTCTACCAAATGGTTGATAGGGGCTACAGCCTATCTGGCTCCCGTCCTGTTGGTCTACGCCGCGCTTAAGATGTTTAGAAGTGAAGATCATAAGCTGCCAAAGGCTTCATTTTGGGGCATAGTTCTGCTCTTAATGAGCTTGAGTGGCCTGTTTCATCTGGGGATATCGCGCGATCAATCACTAGCAACGGCTGACCGTGGCCAGAGAGGTGGTATGTTGGGTCATCTGACGGATTCAGCCCTATTTCCGCTGCTGGATCGGATTGGCACGGCCCTAGTACTGCTAACGATCGGTTTGCTGGCGGTATTATTTATCCTGAGAGTTCCGATAAAAAGTTTTTTGAGTTTGTTTATCAAATCTTTTCGGGCCCAGCCTGATGGCAGTTCGGATCAAGACAAAGAAGAAAATCACTTCCAGCTCAACGAAGGAGTACCGATCGAGAAGTCTTCGGCCAAGCTGAGTAACTTTAAAGATACGGCGCAAAAACTCTCTCCGACTGAAAACCACCAGGCTTTAACCACGACCAAAGATCCGGGTTGGGAGCTGCCCGGGCTAGAGCTTCTGATCGATAAACAGGACGAGGCCAATCCTGGCGATGTTCAGGGAAACGCTGACATAATTAAAAATACGCTGGAAGACTTTAATATCGCGGTTGAAATGGAAGGTGCAAATGTTGGCCCGCGGGTAACCCAATATACGCTAAAACCCCAGGCCGGTGTTAGGCTCAGCAAAATAACTTCGCTCGACAATAACCTGGCTCTTAACCTGGCAGCGGAATCAATCAGAATGGAAGCGCCGATACCGGGTAAACGGGCAGTCGGTATTGAGGTGCCAAACCAGAAACCAGCCAGCGTTAGAATCCACGGCGTTATTAGCAGTAAAGAATGGCAAGCCGACACGTCACCGCTGACTTTTGTCATCGGTCGAGATATCGCCGGTAATCCAGTTATCGCCGATTTGGACAGGATGCCGCACTTGTTAGTAGCGGGCCAAACCGGTTCCGGTAAAAGCGTCATGATCAATACGCTGCTAACCAGTTTGCTCTATCGTAACTCGCCGTCGGATCTGAAAATGATACTGGTCGACCCCAAACGGGTGGAATTAAAGCCGTTTGATGAGATTCCCCACTTGCTTACCCCGGTCATAACCGAGCCAGAAAAAACAATCTCCGCACTTAAGTGGGCAGTGGCAGAAATGGAGCGGCGATACCAGTCTTTGTCTGACGCCGGCCGGCGCAACATCAACGAATACAACAAACTGAAAAAAGAAGAGGGCATGCCCTTTATTGTTATCGTGGTTGATGAGTTGGCGGACATGATGATGATGGCGGCCCGCGATGTCGAATCACTAGTGGTTCGACTAGCCCAAAAATCACGTGCGGTTGGAATCCATCTGGTATTGGCCACTCAGCGCCCAAGCGTTGACGTCATTACTGGTTTGATCAAAGCCAACGTGCCGGCCAGGATTGCTTTTACCACCGCCAGCCAGGTTGATTCGCGGACAATTTTAGACCAGATGGGAGCAGAAAAACTACTAGGTCAGGGTGACATGCTTTATACCAACGCCCAGATGCCAAAACCCCGGCGGCTCCAAGGTGCTTTGATTGAAGTCGAAGAGGTAGAAAAAGTCATGGACTTTATCCGTATGCAACGGGCGCCGGAGTACGACGACGAGGTGGTAGCCCAGCCGGTCCAACTCAGCGGCGGTATCGGTGCCAGTGCAGACGACGTGGACGACACGCTGTACAAAGACGCAGTACAAATGGTAATTGACACCGGTAAAGCCTCAACCTCCTTCTTGCAGCGGCGTTTCAGCATTGGCTACACCCGGGCGGCCAGATTGATTGATATGATGGAAGAGCAAGGAATCGTGGCCCCGGCCCACGGTAATAAACCCCGTGATGTCTTAGTCAGCGGCCACGATGAGGTGTTTGGACCGGATGCCAATAACGAAGAGCAGGTTTAATCCCGGACGACGACTCCAGCGGGCACGGCAAGCCGCTGGGTTAAGCCGTCAAGCCGTCGCTAGCCGATTAAATGTCAAGCCTGAGGTTATCAAACATCTCGACCGGTGGGATCTATCCAATATTACTGACGCTCAGTCCCGCCGGCTAGTTAGAAAATACGCGATTGTCGTGGATCAAAATCCAGCCGATTTTGAAGGCTATGTCCCGGACGAAGAACGTACAACGGTTAATAAAAGCCGGCTGTTCGTACTTAGCCGAACTAGCTTGAACTTACTCATAGCGTCTTTGTTGATCGTCTTGTTCGGTTTCATTGGCTGGCGCACGTTTGAAGCCACCGCCCGACCAGGATTAATGATTGACCAGCCGGTCAACGAACAGGTACTATCGAGCCCGCTCGCGGCGGTGTCGGGCCGAACTTCAGAGCGTGCTCAAGTTTATATCAACGGTTTGAACGTACCAGTTAGCCCGGATGGGTCTTTTCATACCGAGGTCATCCTCAGTCGGGGCACCAACAATATACAAATCATCGCCATAAATGGATTCGGCCGGCAAGTTGAGGTCAGTCGTTTGGTCGTTTATCAACCCTAGCCTGCTGTTGACAAACAGGGGTAGATGGACTATTATTACGTCAATATAAAAACCTTAAGTCTGCGACCGCTAGTGTGCGTGGGCTAAAACCAACTAATCAGTAAGGATGCAAATGAATCAATATGAAATGGTGCTGCTGCTGCACCCAGATCTGGAAATCGACCTGGATAAGCCGCTAAAAAAGGTCGAAAGCCTGATAGATCAAGTCAAAGGCAAGACCGTTACAACTGATGTCTGGGGCAAGCGAAAGTTAGCTTACCCGATAGCCGGTGAAGATTTTGCGGTTTACGTTTTCTACGAGGTTGAACTGCCGGGCGAATCGATCGGTAAGCTGGAAAAAGCGCTCAACATAACCGACGAAGTGCTGCGATATTTGGTGACCCACCCGGTGCCTAAAGTAGAAGAAGAGGCCGAAGAGGCAGCCGACGACGAAGCCAAGGCCCCGATTAAAAAAACCACTAAGGTTAAGGAGGATTAGATAAATGGCGCGAGGATTTAACAAAGTGATATTACTGGGTAATTTAACCCGCGACCCAGAGTTAAAAGCGCTTCCTAGCGGTCAGAACGTATGCAGTTTCTCACTGGCAATAAACCGAACTTGGCGTAATGCCGATGGCGAGCAACAGGAAGCGGTGGATTACATTGACTGTAATGCTTGGGGTAAAGCGGCTGAAATCATCAACCAATATATGCAAAAGGGCCGGGCACTCTTGGTTTCAGGCCGATTACAGCAACGAACGTGGGAACAAGACGGCCAAAAGCGCTCCAAGGTCGATGTCGTGGTTGAGGACTTTAACTTTGTCGGCGGGCCGGGAGAGTCGGCCGCGCCAGCTACCGGTAAGGCAGCATCAAGTTCAGCCAACTCGGCTAAGCCCAGCGCTAAAAACGCCAATGATGACGTTGTGATCGAGGACATCGACGACGAACCGGTAGATTTAAGCGACATTCCCTTTTAAGGAGGACCTATGGCCAGACGCAACGATCATCCAGCCGTTTTTGATTACAAAGATTTTAAGTCACTTCAACGATACATTAACCAGTTTGGGCAGATTGAGAGTCGCAAAAAGACCGGTTTAAATGAAAAACAACAAAAACAATTGGCTCGAGCCATTAAAAAAGCCCGACATTTGGCACTCCTGCCCTTTGTTGTCAGATAGGCAGCTGGTGTACGGGATTACCGAATTAAAAAAGGGAATCGTCATTGACGTTGATGGCGTACCCTATCAGATAGTCGACTATGCCCAGAAGGTAATGGGTCGGGGAGGCTCGATCGTTAATGTTAAGATTAAAAGCCTCAAAGATGGCCGCGTGCTAGATAAAACTTACAAAGGGAATGAAAAAGTCGAAGCCGCCGATATTGTGAGGAGAAAGGTCCAGTTTTTATATGCCGACACCGACACCGCGCATTTTATGGATGCTAACACCTATGAACAGTTCGAAGTGCCGATTGATATCACTCGGGACTCGCTCGGTTTTTTGCCCGAGGGCGTTAGTGTTCAAATTCAGCTGTATGACGCCAAAGTGATCGGGTTGGAGTTACCAGTCAAGGTACCGCTTAAGATAGTCTCTGCTCCAGAAGTTGTAAAGGGTGATACGCAATCGACCGTCCAAAAAGAAGTTACATTGGAGACTGGCCATAAATTGCAGGTCCCAATGTTTATTAAAAATAACGAGACAATACTGGTTGACACCAGGGATGGTTCCTATGTCGAACGCGCCAAATAGTTTTTAAGTTTTGTATTTTCTTGACCCCGAAAACGTTCATGGTTGACGACATTCATCGTTGTATGCTGTACATAAGTTTCTAACTTTCTTGAGAAAGTCAGAAAGTCTAGTTATGAATAACGCAACAATAATTAAAGTTGAAGATATAGCAAAGGGCGTGGCTAATGCTAAGCGCGTAGCAGTTCTGCTGGCACTGGCCAGAAAGAGCCCACTCTACATTGATGAAATACAGGATAATGTACCGATGCATTACAAAACGTTAAATATGCACTTGCAGCGTCTGCATCGGTCGGGCTTAATTGCTAAAGAGTTTAAGGGTCCTACTATCCAAATTTATATAACGAAGCGAGGAAAGCAGATTCTAACTTTCTTGAGAAACTTAGATTAACAGATATGAATAAGCAAAATAGACCAAGGCAACGACTGGATGTGGAGCTGGTTAAGCGCAAACTGTTAATGAGCCGCTCGCAGGCCGAATCATATATCAAGCTGGGGAGGGTCAAGGTTAATCGCCGGCCGGCGGACAAAGCCGGCCAACCGATAAAGGCAACAGACAAACTGTCCGTAAGCGGCGAGCAGTATGTCTCCCGCGCGGCATTCAAGCTGGCGTCGGCCGTCGAGAAACTAAACGTAGATTTTAAGGACAAAATAGTGCTTGATGTCGGCAGTTCCACCGGCGGGTTTACTGACTATGCCCTCGCACATGGTGCCAAATTAGTTATAGCCGTCGATGTCGGTACTAATCAACTTCATCCGACTTTGCGCGCCGATAAACGGGTCGAACTGCATGAAAAGACCGATATTCGGGACTTCCAGACAGATCAAATAATCAATTTAGTGCTGATTGACGTGTCTTTCATAAGTTTGCGCCAGGTACTACCTGCTATCTCCAAACTTCTAGTTCCTAACTCCCAAATTCTGGCCATGGTCAAGCCTCAGTTTGAGGCCGGCGGCCGTTACAAGCACAAAGGTGTAATCAAAAACGACGCCATCAGACGGCAAATCCTCAAAGAATTTGAGGAATGGGTGAGAAATAAGTTTTCTATCGTCGGCAAAGCCGACTCAGAGATCAGCGGAGCCAAAGGTAACAGGGAAAGATTTTACTTGCTGCGGTCGCTTTGAGAGATTGTTCCCAGATGAGTGTACTTGAATCCGTCGAAGCTCTTTAAACCATAACCTAACGAACGATCGAGCCCAATATGGGCCAGCCATATAACCGAGAACTTGAGCCACAGATCTTCGTTTAGTTGCCAGCTAGCAGCCGCCAAAATTAGAGGCAGGATCAAGCTATGTCCGATGTTGTATGTCAGGGCGCCTAGCCTGTCATTCTTTAGATATCCCACCATAGAGGCGTCAAAACTAAAGATGAGGGCCCCAAACCAAAGCCAGTGGCCACCCAGCTCAGCGTAGACAAACAAGCTGGCTAACAAAATAATCAAACCCTCAGCACGAAGCCAAGCTACAGTTGGCCTAGACATTAAATTTGAACTCCACAACGTCGTTTGGCTGCATAATGTAGGTTTTACCTTCAGTTTTGACCTTACCATGAGCTCTTGCCTGTGGCCACGTTCCGGCCGCGACAAGATCATTTAAATCAACAACGTCAGCGGCGATAAAGCCGCGTTGAAAGTCGCCGTGGATGACCCCGGCAGCTTGCCAGGCCGTAGACCCGGCTGAAATTGTCCATGCTCGGACCTCCTTTGGCCCAGCCGTTAAAAAGCTTTGCAAGCCGAGTGTGGAATACGCAGTTTTGGCCAGCTTATCTAAGCCAGGCTCGTCGACTCCGACGCTTTTTAATAGCTCTTTGGCTTCATTTTCTGGTAAATCTTTAAGCTCCGACTCCATGTCGGCATTAACGTACAAAGCTTTATCTTGAACAATATACTTGTTCAGTTCATGTTGTTTGTTCATATCTGTTAAATCAGCCTCATCCACGTTGAATACATGGATAATTGGCTTAATTGTCAGCAGTTGAAGCTGACGAAAATTGTCAGACTGGATGGCTTTATTTACAAAGTCAGGATGCCGATTGAGCGCCTGGTCGGCGTCGAGTAGTTCCTTAGCCCGGATAAGTAGCTCGACGTCCGCCTTTAACTTGGTATTTGATTGGGATTCCTTGTCTAGGGTCGGCAGTCGTTTATTGACGGTTTGCAGATCGGCCAGTACGAGCTCAGTCAGAATAATTGCGACATCTCTTTGAGGATGAACCGAATTCTCAACGTGTTTGACATCGGCGCTTTTAAACACTCTGATGACCATCAATATGGCGTCAACTTCTCTGATGTGGCTTAAAAATTGATTGCCCAGGCCCTCACCTTTACTGGCACCGGCCACCAGGCCGGCGATGTCGACGAATTTAATGACGGCTGGCGTAATCTTGGCTGAGTCGTAAAGGCCGGCCAGACTAACTAGCCGCTCGTCGGGAATAGGCACAATGCCGGTGTTAGGCTCGATTGTGGCAAACGGATAATTAGCCGCTAATATGTCATTTTTTGTCAGGGCGTTAAATAGGGTGGACTTGCCGACGTTAGGCAAGCCGACGATGCCGATCGATAAACTCATACAAATATCGTACAGAAACAGATTGATTTAGAGAAGTAATTAGCGTATGTTGTTAACATAAGCGTTAGCATCAACATGCCCCGAAAGAAAAAAAGCGATAAACCAGCCGCTAAAAGTGCCGAAGTCCAAGATCAGGGGACGTTTGGCTCAGTCGGTGTGTCCCAGCAGAAACTACGATTGGTTTTAGGAGCGGTTATCCTCGTGGTGGGAGCGATCGCCGGTTACTACTGGCTTAAAAATGATCCGCCCGCCACCGGGCCGCTGACGGCTGAACAAATTAATGTTAACGATCTGGAAAACACGGTAGCTCATGTTAACGAAGAAAACCGAGAAAATGCTGAACTAGCTCTTGCCATAGCCTATTTTAATAATGCGCAGTATAAAGAAGCACTTGAAATTTATCGGGAAAAAGAAACAGCCGACCCTAACGAGCCATCAATTTTAAAAATGATAGCGCTTTGTTACATTAATCTAAACGACAAAACAAATGCTCGAACCTATCTGGAAAAAGCCAAGTCAGTCTACGGGGCTAAAGTCGAGACCGCTGAAGTCGAACTAATCGATTCGCAGTTGGAGTCTTTATGACCTATCAATTAGTCACGAGCCATATCAAAACCGTAATCTTATTACTGATGACTGTCCTTGCCTGGGCAGTATTCAACCACGATCAAGCTTACGCTCAAGGGGCTTTTTCGGTTACCAACCGAATGCCCGAACCGAATAATTTTGTACCAGGCGCCAGTCCGTCGGGTAATGGCGGTGGCGACGTTTGGATGCTGGTAGCTAATTATGGTGCGGGTAATGGTCTGGACGCCCCGAGCTCTAGGGTCAGAATTTACTTTCCACCAAGCATAATCGGACCACAAACCGTACGATTACTGCATCCTGACGTCTGTTCTGGCGCGATCGGATCAGGAGATATTGATTCCGACGTGTATGCCCCGACAGTCTTCAATGTGTATAAAGTAAGCGGCAATGACGTTACGGATACTGCAACTTTATTGGATTCATACTCCAGTAGGGATTGGGGCCAAGTAGGCAACGCGCAGTGCCAGCCGGTTGATTTAACCTTTCCCAGAAACCAGCTGGAGCAAATTAATACAGGCGGCAAGAAGGCCTACGACGGCTATTATGTGGTCGAGTTGAGGGTTGATACGGCCGGAGTCGGCGGTGTCAATGCCTTTAAAGTCCGAGCTCCGGGGGCAGAAGCCATTGGCACCAGAGACAACGGTAACGCTAAATTTGCTTTTCAAGACAGGAACGGCACGAATGATACCTTGACGGATTTTAATTTGGGGTTCGCACCGGATTGCGACGTAACCGATCCAGTAGACGTGAGGCTGGAATGGTTTGATGATGACCGCGCTGGTATTAATGGTGCAACAATTCAGAACAATAGTAACTATAGAATGGAAGTACGAGAGTTACGGCGCAGCGATGGTAGCGTTAACCAGACTTGGTTTATGGATTACAGCGGCACTAACAATTTTAATGCTACTAGTGGCTGGTTAGGCAATGGTATACCCGGTAGTCCAAATGGCTGGGCCGAGATAACGGTGCAGAAAGGTTTCGTTTACGAATGGACTTGGTATAACGTCAAGAAAACTAACGGTATTCAGTTCCGATTGCCATATGACTCAATTAACTATCGGATCTTATGCCCGGTAAGCGGGGCGTGGGATTACGATATTCAACTTAGGGGCGTAAATAGTAGTTCGGTATTGTTTCCGGGGGATAGGTTCACAGTCGATAGCGAGGTTATTAATAATGGTGAAATTTCGGGCGATAGGTACGAGCATAGAGTTCAGGTTAGTGGCGGAAACAACTGGCGCGCAACCGCTCAAAATATCCTCAGGATTGTTAGTCGATCTCAGCCCAGCGCCAGTTCAATAGATAACACCACCATGGGCGCGGTCTGGGACCAATCGGGGCTGGATCCCGGCCAAAGCCGGATCAGAGGAGTAACCTACGAGGTTAATAGTAACGCCCGGCCCGGAGACGAAGTGTGCTTTATCGGCATCGTTCGACCGGCCGGCGGGCCACCGGGCTCAGCTACGGAAGACAACACCGACAACACAACGGACGACGAAGACGGGCCGGCTTGGATTTTTGACGACGTCTGCATTCTTATTAAAGAAGCGCCTTATTTTAGAATTGCCAACAATGACATTTGGTCGGGCGGGGTTTTTGCCAACGCTAATCGAACCAATCCAGCGTCTGATCCGCTGGATTGCTCTGGCGTTACAACCATGGGCCAGGCGGGCATCCGCGGGTTTGAACACGGCGGCGTTGGCGCCTATGGCGACTTGGCTGCCATGAGCCTGGGCGACATTAACCAGTTTGGCACGCTCGGTAATCCCACCGGCACGGCTTTGACGTTTGCTAACACCGGACCGCTGGGCAACCTTGGTGCTAGCCCACTTTGTATTTACGACCTATTTAACTACTTAGATAAGAGCGATAGCTTAACCCAGACCGCTCCCAACGCTTACACTAGCGTGCCTCCAACCGGTCAGTACTTTATCAATAAGTCCGATCCGAATTCTAATTTTAAACTAGGACGCAACAGCGGCTGGACGATAAACGGACGCACCACCATAATTATTAGCGGCGATGTTCAGATAAGGGGCAATATTGAATATAACCAGAGCGGTTTTAGCAGCAACAATGGTTCGATCAGCGGACCGGCCTTTGCCTTGATTGTCCGGGGCAATATCTATATCGAGCGGGACGTCACCCGGCTGGATGGGCTATACGTGTCATTGTTTGACGAAACTGTGCCGCCTAGTGGTGGCGGCGGCTTCATTCACACTTGCGTAGAAGTCAGTGGTGCAGAGATCAACACACTGTCTACCGGTTTGTGTAACAACCGGCTAGAAATCAGAGGAGCCGTCATTGCCAAGCAACTGATTTTGAACCGAACCCGTCAGGGCGTACTCCGAGGCGTACTCCGAACCGGCCATGCCGAGATATTCCGCTTTGGCCCCGAGCTATACGCCAACCCCCCACTTTTATTAGGCGATCCGAATGCGCTCGAGACTCAATCAGTCAGAGATCTACCTCCGGTGTTTTAGGTAAGTATTTAAAGATGGGTGGGATAAAAAGCTTATGCTAAAATACGGAAGAAGATGAACCTCAAGAGCTTACTTGGTTTTAGTGAATTTTTTGCCCTAGACATCGGGACGACGGCTGTTCGGATTGTCCAACTGCGGGGTGGCGGCGGAACCAAGAGCTTGGTTCGTTATGGCAGCGTGCCGATTGACGCCAAAACAGCTGAGAGCGATTCCGCCAGCGACCAAAAGCGACTAGCCGACGTGATTGCCCAGGCAGTCAAGCAAACGGGTGTGGGCGTAAAGGAAGTCGTGGTGGGAATACCTTCTAATAAGATGTTTGCCACGGTGGTTGATTTTCCCAAATTAGCCCAACATGAACTAGAGAAAACTATCCAATACCAATTGGAGACACACATCCCGATGTCCATAAGTGAGTCCAAAGTCGACTGGGCAGTGCTGGGCGATTCCCCGACCGGTCAGGACAAAGTAGAGGTTCTGATCTCGGCCGTATCCAACTCCTTTGCCGAGGGCCGGCTTGATCTGCTTGAGGGGATTGGTCTTAACGTCGTGGCGCTCGAGCCCGACGGTTTAGCGCTTTGCCGCTCGCTATTGCCGCTGGGTTCGACTGGGGCCGGGCTGATTGTCGACATCGGCGATAGAGCTACTGATTTGGTTATTAATTATGGCGGCAATCCACGGCTGGTACGCTCTATTCCGACTGGCGGTTCGACGTTTGTTAAGGCGGCTCAGCAGAATCTCAACGTTGACGAAAAGCAGGCAACCCAATTTGTTTATAAGTTCGGCCTAAACCAGGACAAGCTCGAGGGTCAGATCTATAGGGCTCTGGAGGGCACGATCGACAGCGTGGTCAGCGAGGTTCAAAAATCAATCAAATACTTTGACGCGCGATACGGCGGCGTCAAGCTGGATAAAATCATCGTTTCCGGCGGCGCGGCGACCCTGCCCGGGTTTCCGCTTCATCTGGCCAACAAGGTTGGCCTCCAAGTGGAAATCGGCAACGCCTGGCTAAATGTGTCCTACCCACAATCGAAGCACAATGATTTGATCGCGCTATCCAATCATTTTTCCGTAGCGGTCGGTTTAGCCGAAAGAGCATCGATATGATTAGTCTCAACCTCCTACCTGACATCAAAAAGGAGTATTTACAGACCCAACGGCTGAAACGGCTATTGATGGTAGGTTCAATAATAACCAGCCTGCTGTTTGTGACCGTCGCTATTCTGTTAGCCATTTTTGTCTTCGGATACCAACGGCTGGAACGGTCAAATACCCAAAGCGAGATAGATGAAGCGTTGGCCCAACTTCAGTCAAAACCGGACCTAGACAAGATAGTGACCATTCAAAAACAGATTGAGGCTTTGCCGAGCCTGCACGATCAGAAACCGGCGGCTCAGCGTTTATTCGATTACCTCAATACGTTAATACCGAAAGACATTTCATTAATCAAAGTCGACTTTTTCTTTGGCGGTACCTCCGAGAACGCGCTATTTGGTGCTGAGGGTGAAGCCGGGGCGGAAATTAATGGCAGCGGTCCCGACGCCAACGCCGTCAATGTTTTTGTCGACACCTTAAAGAATGCCGAATTCACTTTTGACGGCGCGCCAGAAGTCATCAAGCCACTTACCAGCGTGATTTTAGAATTTTCGGTTGAAGAAGATAGAAATACTTTTAAGATTGTCCTGAAGTTTGACCCGGTTTTGTTTGATAACACCAAGACCGGCGCTAAACTGAGCGTTCCTAAAATCACGACCAGTAACTCGGTCAAGGAAAGACCGACTGGCTTATTTGCGGCGCCGAGCGAAGAGGGGCAAAACTGAGATGAAATTAGCTATCTTCTCGACCAAGCGCCAAGCCATAGAAAAAGCTAAATCGACGGTCTTGACTAGTGTAGTAATCGCGTCCATTGTCGTGTCGTTCTCGATTGTTACTGTTAATTTTTTGTGGGATTTGAGGGGTTATAACAGCCGGGTTATCAAAGAGAAGAACCTGGCCAAGGTAACGCTTAGGCAGAATCTAATCAATGCCGATGAATTGACTGCGCAATTTTCTGTTTTTGAAGCCAGCGGCGTCAAGTCTAGTGAAATACTAGACGCTCTGCCGAGCACCTACGATTACGCCGCGCTGGTCACGTCAGTTAACTCGATTGCCAAGCGTAGCGGTCTGGAGCTGACTGGCTTTGCCGGAACTGATCAAAGCAATGAAGCACCCGGCACGGCAGTTACGCCCTCGCCGTTTGAGATGGCCTTTTCCATCAGCGTAGCCGGTAGCTACGACAGCCTCAAAAAGTTCGTGGACAACCTTGATAGGAGCATCCGGCCCTTCCAGGTTCGGGCTTTGTCAATCTCCGGTACCGATCAAGCCATTACGGCGGACATCGCGATCTCAACATATTTTCAACCTAAGGCCGATATCGGCACGGAGACAAAGGTAGTCCAATGATCAAACAAGGTGACATTGCCGTCGTAATTTTGGTCGTAAGCATCAGTTTAGTGGCTTCTTACTTTTTGGGTAATGCCATTATTAACACCGACGCCAACCGCTCGACGGAAGTGGAAGTCATCAACCCAATCAGCGCTGAGTTTGGTGTTCCCAGTGACAATATATTCAATGACGAAGCCTTAAACCCGACAGAACTAATTCGGATTGGCGACGACGGTACCAATACCCCGTTTGTTGAGAGTAACGACTAAATTCTCGGCAATATGAGTGTCCTCTCGACGGAAAACCAGCAACAGGTTGAGGAAGCCTTGGTTTCAGCTGGTTTAATTGCCGACGAAGACCTGGCCTCCTATAAAGACGAAGCCGCCAAGGCCAAAGAACCGTTGTTTCAGTTATTGATTAAAAAGGGCGTCTTAAACGACGAACAGCTGACAAAAACCCTCGCCAACGTCACCAACGTGCCCTACGTGAACTTATCAGAAGCGGCGATCGACCCAAAAGTTCTAAATCTCGTGCCAAAAGATATCGCCGAACGTTTTATGGCCGTTCCGCTGGGAGAGATGAATAACAGGTTAGTGGTGGCGATGCTAGACGCCAATAATGTTCAAGCAGTGGATTTCTTATCGAATAAAATCAGCCGTCCGCTGAAGGTATATCTGGCGTCCGAAACAGGTATAAAGGGAATTTTGGCCCAGTATCACGTCGGTTTGGATGAAGGCATATCCGCCGCTTTGGGAGCTGAAGAAAAAGCTGCCGATCAAGCCGAGGACGAGCACAAAAGCGATAAGAAAAAAGACAAAGACATCAAAACAATCGTCCAAGACTCGCCGATTAGCCGGGCACTGACGACTATTTTGGACTATGCCGCCAAATCGGGCGCGTCCGACATCCATATTGAGCCCATGCCAACCGACGTTAAGATCCGAGCCCGGATTGACGGTGTTTTAAGAGAAATCATGCGGTTGCCCAAATCAATTGAGCCGGCATTGGTTTCTCGGGTTAAAATTCTCAGTTCGCTCAAAATTGACGAGCACCGGGTACCCCAAGACGGCCAGTTTGATATTTTGGTAGCCGAAAAGGAAGTTGACTTAAGAATTGCTATCTCGCCGGTGGTCTGGGGAGAGCAGGTTGTCATTAGGCTGCTGGATAAATCCGGAGTCAGCCTCAAGTTAGAGGACATGGGTTATCGCGGCCGGGCCCTAAGAACGATTCGAGAAGGTATCAAACAACCCAACGGCATGGTCTTAACCAGCGGTCCGACTGGATCAGGTAAGTCAACTTCAATGTATGCCTTGATACAGGAAATTATTTCCGACGAGATAAACATCGTTACGCTGGAAGATCCGGTGGAGTACAAGATGAGTGGGGTTAATCAAATTCAAGTCAACTCTGATGTCGGTCTGACCTTTGCTTCCGGGCTGCGGGCTATTTTGCGTCAGGACCCGGACGTGGTGCTGGTCGGGGAGATTAGGGACAAAGAGACCGCCCAGCTGGCAGTTCAAGCCGCGCTGACCGGGCATTTGGTATTTTCAACTCTTCATACCAACTCGGCTTCGGGCGTGTTGCCGCGTTTGTTGGATATGGGCATCGAACCGTTTTTGATCGCCAGTACGGTTAATACCGTCATTGGCCAGCGGCTAGTCAGGCGCATAGACGAAGGCGGCAAGGAAGAATATCAGTCTAACGACGCCGAGACCAAGTCCATCCAGGAGACATTGGGCCGCTTGCTGCCCAAAACCAAAGAAGACGCCGCCCAGGCGGCCCAGGATCTGGGTTACGACAATTTGCCTCTGGCCGGTGAAAAAGCTTATACTTTGTATAAAGGTCATGACAGTAAGCAAAATCCCGGCGGCTATAAGGGCCGAATGGGGTTGTACGAGGTCATAGACGTCAACGAGGAGATTGAAAACTTGATTACCAAACGATCGACCAGCGGTGAAATCCAGAAACTGGCGCAAGCTCAAGGCACGGTAACGATGCGCGAGGACGGTTACTTAAAGGCGCTGCAGGGGTTAACCTCAATCGCCGAAGTCAACCGGGTAGCCGCGCTGGATAGCGCGTAAGTAAACGGAGGTGGGAAATGGCTGAACAAAGAATCGAATTACTCCTGGAAGAGGTCATTAAGAAGAAAGCATCTGACCTTCACCTTCAAGTCGGCCTGCCGCCGATGCTCAGAATAGACGGCAGTCTAACTCCCGTTCAGGGGGGCAAGGTACTGGACGAAGAAGCGGTCGAGGCTCTGATCTTCGCCATTTTAGACGAGGATCAAAAGCAGATTTTACTCAAAGACAAAGAATTCGATTTTTCCTTTGCTTTTGGCGAGTTAGGCCGATTTCGGGTCAACTCGTTTCACGAGCGGGGTAATTTAGCTGCCGCCTTGCGTTTGATTCCAAATGAAATACTCTCGATTGAGCAATTGGGCTTGCCCAACGTCATAAACGGTTTTGCCGATTATCCGCGCGGACTGGTGCTAATCACCGGCCCGACCGGCTCGGGTAAGTCAACTACTTTGGCGGCACTGGTGGACAAAATCAACGAGGAACGGGCTACCCACATAATTACCATTGAAGACCCGATCGAGTTTACCCATAAAAGTAAAAAAGCCGTGGTCGTCCAGCGCGAAGTCCATTACGACACTTATTCCTTCTCGGCGGCCTTGCGCTCCAGCCTGCGGCAGGATCCGGACGTCGTCTTGATCGGTGAGATGCGGGATTTGGAAACCATCTCAGCCGCCATTACCATCGCCGAAACGGGGCACTTGGTGTTTGCCACTCTGCACACTAACTCAGCTAGCCAGTCGGTCGATCGTATGATTGACGTTTTTCCGCCGCACCAGCAGCCTCAAATCAGAGCCCAACTGGCTAATATCCTTATGGCGATTTGTTCCCAGCGCTTGATACCGGCTATTGGCGGGGGTCGCTCCGCCGCCGCCGAAATATTAGTTGCCACCCCGGCGGTAAGAAATATTATTCGCGAGGGCAAATCTCACCAGCTCGAGGCCGTTATTCAAACTGGAGCTGAACACGGTATGCAATCGATGGATAAAACCTTAGTTCAAATGATTCATAACGGTACGATTACCTACGACGAGGCTAGAAATTACGCCGTCGATCTGGAAGAACTCGATAGGATGATGCGCGGATAGCCTATGCTGACTTACGAGTACACCGCTCGCGACACTAAAACCGGCCAAACCATCAAAGCCGACGTTCAAGCCCAATCAGAACAGGCCGCCGCCAAGTTGCTCAGCGAACAAGGTCTGGCCCCAGTTAGTATTCGCATTAAGGGCGAAAAAAAAGGCCTGCTAGCGGGATTTAAAAACCGCATAACCGCCAAAGATCGGGTACTGTTTGCCCGGCAACTATCGACGCTGATAAATGCCGGTATGCCGTTGACCCAAAGCCTCAGAACGGTGCAGGAACAAATTGACAATCACGCCTTGTCGCAAATCGTCAGCTCGGTTATCGCCGACGTTGAGGGCGGCAACGCTTTTTCTAAGTCGCTGGAAAAATATCCCAAGGTTTTTAATAGTGTTTTTACCAGCCTAGTGGCTGCAGGCGAAGTTTCGGGAACGCTTGATTTGGCGCTGGAGCGGATTGCCGCCCAGCAAGAAAAGGACGCTGAGATCCTGTCTAAAGTCAGGGGGGCTTTGGTCTATCCAGTGATTGTTTTGGTTGTCATCTTAGGCGTAATAATTTTTATGCTGACTACCGTCTTGCCTCAAGTCGAGCTGCTCTATACTGACCTTAACCAATCGTTGCCGTTTATAACCGCCGTGTTGTTGTCGGTGTCCCGGTTTATTACCAATTTATGGTGGTTGCTATTGATACTACTCATTGGCGCCGGATACTTTTCCCGGCGCTATATAGAAACGGATGGTGGCCGGGCCACTTTTGACCGGCTAAAAACCAGCCT
>DASWIF010000011.1 GCA_036397795.1 Candidatus Saccharimonadales bacterium | reverse complement strand
GGCTTGCGAACTCGTGGCTTGGTGCCAAAACTTAGCGAGTTAACGGCCGGGGCATATGATCCGGTCATCCTCCAAGTTGGGGGAAACGACATTTTGTATTTTACTCCGCTTGATGAACTGAGTCAGGACATCACTCTGGTTTTGGAACAGGCTCGGCGTTTAACCGACGGTCAGATTATTCTGCTTCACAGTGGCAATATTGGACTGGCGCCGTTTTTTCCGCGCTGGGCCGGCTGGCTGTGGTCAGGCCGAACCAAGGCCGTCCGCGAGGTATTTTCTAAGGCGGCTCGAGCAAATGGGGCCAGCTACGTTGACCTCTACCACAACCGGGCGGATGACCCGTTTCTTGGCGACATTCAGCGCTTTTATTCGGCCGACTATCTCCACCCGACTGGCGCCGGCTACGGGGTGTGGTATACTGAAGTCGAGAAATATTTATAATCTTTTTTTATGACAAAACTTAAAATCGCATTATTTCTAGTCGCGGTTGGAATTCTCGGCGCTCTATCATTTCGTTTTTTTGACCAACCTGCTCAGGCGCCCTCTCAGGATGAGGTGCCTTTTAACGGACCTGTCGCGACTACCCATCCGGATATCCGGGTAACCTCGCCAAAGCCAAACTCGGTTGTCAACAGCCCGGTTCGGATCACAGGCGAGGCGCGCGGATTTTGGTATTTTGAAGCCAGTTTTCCGGTTGAGCTTTTGGATGCCGACGGTCAGCGGTTGGCGATTGAGCCGGTTCAGGCTCAAGGTGAGTGGATGACCGAAGAGTTTGTGCCGTTTGACATGACGCTTGATTTTACGCCCACCACTCCGACCGGGGTTTTGATTCTGCACAAAGATAATCCCTCGGGACTGCCCGAGCACGATGCTTCGGTTCAAATTCCGGTTCAGTTTGAATAATACTCCAGACCGCATGCGTACCAGTATTATAATTATCTGTCTTGGTTTTGCGGCGGTTGCTTGCCGCCCTGCTCTGGTTGAGCCCGAAAGCCCGGGCGGACCGACCCCGCTGCCGCCGGCCGACAACGCCGTGATTGAAAACTGCGTCGTGGCCGGATGCAGCAACGAAATTTGCGCCGAGCCGGGCGGCCAAATTTTTTCAACCTGCGTCTACCAGGAATGGTATGCTTGCCTAGAAACCGCGGTCTGCAAACGCCAGCCGAACGGAAGCTGTGGCTGGACTCCAACTCAGGAATTGCAAGAGTGCCTTCAGTCCAAGGGCGGGTCGCTTGAATAAACTTGGATCCATGTCTTCTCGTCAATCGGCACTAACCAAATGGGGAGCACTGCTGCTTGGCATTTTTTTGGTGACTGGATGCGGTCCAAGTATTCAGCGTCTTGGAGTGCCGAGTGATACCGGCTCAACGCCAAAAAATTTCAAAGAAAAAGTTGAGGAGATGCGAACTCTCGGCCGGACTTGGTTATTTTCTAACCAGCTAGAAACCGGCCAATTTTTGTATGACTTTAACGTGTCACGCAACTATAGTCGTCCGGAACTTGATAACGCCATCCGG
>DASWIF010000010.1 GCA_036397795.1 Candidatus Saccharimonadales bacterium | reverse complement strand
AAATTCTCCCCGCTGTTCCTGAGAAAATGGATCACCACGGAATGCAGAAGGGAAATCTAATTCCATTTCACTCGCACCGCTGATTGCGGCCTGCATGGCTCTAGAAATCTGATTATCCTGAATATTCACATAGCTACTTCGTACACCTAGGGTTAATTGGGCAACCACTGTTCTTGCAGAATCACCAAGACTAGACTTAACTTCAATTTCACGCATCTGGTCGGTTTCAAAAATAAAAATAGATCCATTCCTTCGTAAATCCCTAAGGCGGTCTAGTATTTCCCTGTTGACTAGCACTGTTGAATCTGAGGAGTCCGGTTGTTCATGTGCAGTTGAAAGCGCAGTGATAGCGTGTGTGTCAAGCCATAGCACTGGAATTTCTGGCCGAGATACTCGATATTTCATATTGATTATTCTGTGTTATATAGAGAACGTACCTGTTTTATTATCATTAATTCTCGTTTATTGAAGGGCAATACACTAATGTCTTCTTTGGTGCAAGTCATGGCTGGGGAGGAAGGATTCGAACCTTCGATCTCCTGCTCCAGAGGCAGGCGCCTTACCGCTTGGCCACTCCCCATCGTCAAAGCTCTTCTTGGGCTTCAGAAACTCAACTGATTTAGACAGTTTCGTTTCTGGCCGCTTAAAGAAGGCTTTTTCCTCTCAGTTCGTCATACAGTCGACCTCCGGCTCCTTGGTTTGACGAACTGTAAAAAATGCTGTTTTTGTTCCACCGTAATTATCAGTTATCGGTTTGGAATTATCAAATAACCGGGTTAGCCGTAGAGTCTGCGGCGGGGTCTTTGCTTTTTTTCCAGGTATTCACGGATTTTTTGCTGGTCTATGTCGATCCGATCCAGGCTCTTTTTTAGCGACTGGCGAGACGACTTTAGTTCCTCCGCCAAACTATCAAGCGCATGTTTGGTCTGGGCGGCATAGTCCGGCTCGTCCCGCGGTTCGAGCTCTTTGATCGCTTCTAGCGTTTTAACAAACTGTTTAATATCGTTATGGATTAGGCTTAAGTGCTCGCTAACGTCGTGCAAACTGCTTTGCAAACCACCCTTTAGCGCCTCGACCATTTTGGTCAGACGCAAAACATCGTCCCGGCTGGCTGGATCGGCCATGTCATTAGTCTATCATCCTAAATGGGGTTTTAGCTCAACCGGAACCGGCGCAAATCTCACAGTCTTCCTCTATCTCGATGCCGTAATTCCAAATGCTCAAGGCTTTTTTTAGCGGCAGAAACCGCCAATATAAGCGCAAGTCAGCCACTCGTCTGAGCAGCCAGCCGATCCGGCCATAAATTTCGGCCCGGCCCCATCGAACTGCCGACCAGCGCGGCCCGACCGGAATCGCGTAAATCGGCCGTTTCGGCTGATAGCGTTGTGGGGGTTTGCCGGCGGCTACCCGCTTGAGATTATCGGCTAGATAATTAGCGTCGTGCAGCGCGGTCTGCGCCATACCGCTGAACTTGGTGGCGGCGCTATCGCCGATTATAAAAACATCGTTAACTGCCTGTAAGTGATCGTCTACTTCGACTTTATTGCCCTTAGTTAACTTAAAGAACGCGTGCTGGGCAAACAACGGATTATTGGTCATGCCGGCCGTCCAAACAACCGTTCTAGTGTCAATCGAGCCAGTCGGTAGTTTTAACGACTTATAGGATTCTGATTTGACGGCCATGCCTAAATAGAGGTTAACGCCGAGCCGCTTGAGCCGACGCTGAACCCGCCGAGAGAAACTGGCTGGCAGCAGTGGCATAACCCGGCTACCGGCCTCGATCAGGTTGATTCTAAACGAACGCTCAGGCAGCTGGTGGCGCCGCCGGATGTCACTCAAATAGGCCGTCAACTCGGCCGCCAGCTCGACGCCGGTCGCGCCCGCTCCCACTACCACATAATCGTTTTCCTCGTAGCCTTTTATTAGGCTGTCGTGCAGGTGGCGTTTAAGTTCAAGCGCCTCGTGGATACTTTTTACACCATAAGAGTACTTTTTAAGTCCGCGGATTTGGTAGTAAGCCGTAACGCTGCCGACGGCTAAGACTAAAACATCGTACGTCCAGGTCGATCCGCTAACGCCTAAAGACTGTTTCTTATCCGGATTAATATCTGTTATTTGGTCGTTGACGACCTCGATGTTTTTGCTGTTTTCAAAAAAATCTTTCAGCGGAATGGCTACTTCCAACGGCGAACGTCCGGTCGCCGACCGGTACAGGGCGGCATGGTATTCAAAGTAGGTATGGTCGGAGATAAGTTTGACGTCAAAGCGCGTATCATTGCTCAAATTGAGGGCCAGCCTGACTCCGCCAAATCCGCCGCCGACGATTATAATTCTCCGCGGCGACATTAAAACCGCCGGCGCATATGCTGCAGTGAAAATTGCCAATCGGCCTTGGTTTTCTTATGCGGGTTGAAAATGTTGTCGGGGTCGAAGATATCTTTAATTTGTTGCTGAATTTTCAGCGTCTCGGCGTCAAACATGTCCTTTAGAAATGGCCCTCGAATCAAGCCATCATTATGCTCGCCCGATAAGGAGCCGTCGTATTTAACCACCAGCTCGATGACCTCCTTTAACGCCGGCTCGATTTTAGAGCGTTCGTTGATATCGGTCAGATCCATCAGCGGGATGATATGAAAATTGCCGTCGCCCATATGTCCGGCGACGGTATAAAGAAACTCATAACGCTCCATAATTTCGGTCAAGCGAGGAAGAAATTGAGTCAAGTATTTTGGTGGCACGATCAAATCGTCGATAAACGGCGCCGTATGCTTGGACTTGACATTTTTTCTCAGCAAATTAAAGCTCTCCCGCCGCATGATCCAGAATTTTTCCTCGTGTTTTTTGTCGGCTGCCACATGGGTCTCGATATCGAATGTCTTAAGCCGCGACTGCACACGCTTGATCTGCCGGTCGATTTCCGCTTGTTTATCGCCTTCAAATTCGACCAGTAGTATCAGCTTGGGCAGGTTGGGCAAATACCTCAGCAATTTATTAAGAAGCGGGATAAAACTCAGGCCCAATAAAACGAACCGCTTAAGGCCAAGGGTCTTTCGAAAGCTGAGAAAAAACCTGATGGCAAACTTCAGAGTATGCTCGTCGAATGATTCTAGGCTGCTGGGGTTGAGCGGCAGTACGGCGTTGATGACGTCGCCCAGCCGATCCATATTCGGAAAGAAGGCCACGACCATGCCCGAGAGCGGCTTGGCCGGCACCAATTTAAACCTGACATCAGTTACTACCCCGAGCGTTCCTTGGGAACCAACGAATAATTTGGTCAAGTCTAGGGTTTTGCCGTTCCACATATCCCAGATGTTATAGCCAGTGGAATTTTTGCTGACTTTGGGGCGGGAATTTTTTATCACCGCCTGGCTTTTTCTGGCTAGATCATAGATCTGTTTATACAAACGGCCTTCCAGGCTCGGCTCTTTCAGTTTAGTTCTGAGTGCCGCGCCGCTTAGTGGACGGATGGTGTGCTCTTTGCCGTCCCGCAGGACGACGCTGAGTTGCTTGACGTATTTGTCGGTCTTGCCATAAATCAGCGACTTTTCCCCGCCAGCATTATTAGCCACCATACCGCCGATGGTGCAAAGATCCTTCGAGGCTGGATAGGACGGCATCAATTGGCGGGCGGCCAAAGTAATCGGCTCGAAATCGCGGTAATAGACCCCTGGTTCGACGTTTATTTCGTCCTCGTCCACCCGGCCGATGCCATTTAGGTGCTTGGTCGGGTCGACAATCAGCGAGTTGTTGATAGCCCCACCCGACATGTCGGTGCCGCCGCTTCTGACGGTCAACGATAATTCCGGGTTGTGGTCGCGGTGCTCGTTAACGAACTGTACGATGGCGCCAATGTCGGCCGCGTTGCGCGGCTCGATCACCAGCTTCGGAGTCAGCTCAAACAAACTGGCGTCGTGAGAGTAATTTTTTAAAATTTTTCGACTGCTCAGAATCTGCCCCTGGATTCTCTTGGCTAACATCCGTTTGATAGTTTTGGCTTTTAGCACGTTTAAACCACTCCGCTTTTGTTGTTGGGATTAACACAGCTTGGACTTAGGGCTAGGCTAGAACTGGAAACCGCTTAACCAAACCGGTTTTACGCCACCAGCCCCTCAAGCTCCACACCTGATCGGCGTCAGCTTTATAAAGGCCCATAAGTACCAGCGCGTAAATAATGTGGTCATCGATCACCGGGTGATTTTCCGGCGGAAAGGCTGACGACCACATCATGAGCAGCAATAATGCACCCGACCAGGCGGCCAACCGCATGGCTATGCCAAATAGCAGCGCCGTGCCAATACCCAAAAGGCCGAGCATAAACAGCCAATCGACTACCGTATTTCCGGCTAACCCTTGGTAGAAATCAGCCAGCGGCCCGTGTGTACCGAACTGCAAAAAGCCGTTGGTCGGCGACCCGCCGTTGAGCCACGACCGGACGCAATTAACCGCCACTGTATCCGTTTGCGGGTCGCGGCAGGTGGCGTAGCCGAGCCCGATTAACTTGTCAAAAAATGCCCATAAAAAAACTAACCCGAGCGAAATACGGGTCAGCCCCCAAATTTTTGCGGCCTTAGCCGGTTTGTCTTTTGCTGCCATAAAGTGTTCTCTCCTTATGACACCTTTCTAACACAGGCTGAAGGTTTTTACAATGCGCTTACGCTTAAACTGTGGCGCGGTTGATTATTAAAACCGCCGCGATGGCACTTATCGCTACGATAATTATCAGTTTTACCAACCGGTCTTGCTCTAAACGGCCAAACTTTATCGCTGGGGCGCTATTCGCGGCCAGCCACATCAGCCCGCCGATTGTCAAAAAGATAATAAATGAACCAAAGGGGATGGTTAAAAAGCCAAACCAATTTATCTGTGGTACGGCGCAGGACTGGCTGGTCAGCGAACAAGACAATAGATCCTCTTTGATGACGCCCCATTGGAGCAGGCTTTGGTAAAAGGCAATTAAGCCGCCGACTAGCGCCAGGGGCCAAACGTATAAATGCGCCTGCTTGTCCCGGCGCAGCATGGCGGCGCCTAAGATAAACGGTAGAGGGAACATAAAAATTCGTTGGTACCAGCACAGTTCGCAAGGCAGATAATTCAAAATATTGCTCAGTATCAGACTGCCAACAGTGGCGGCCGCCGAAATAAAAAAGGCCAATTCGTAAGGGTAACGTTTTATTAAATTAATTACCTTGGCCATTAATGAACCCTAGCCCGCTTGTCCGGCCGCTCGGTAATAGGTCGAGAAAGTCCGCGGCTGGCCCAGAGCCACACCGACGATCTGTGCCGGTCCGACTGCCCCGAACTCGCGGCTGTCAACGCTGTGAAAGTAGTTATCGCCCAGCAAAATATAGTCACCGTCTTCAATTGAGACCACCCGTTTGACATATTCCCGGCCGCCAACCCTTGCCACCACGACACTGCCCAGCTGCGGCTTTGTCCAGCGGCTGATAATCAATATCTGCTCGGACGCCAGCGTTGGCCACATGCTTTGGCCGACCACGCGTCTTAGCGTCAATGGCAATCTCATTTGGTGGCCTCAAAGGCCGTGGCTATCTCAGCTATCAAATCCAACAGCCGCTGGGCTGGCTTGGCATCGGTTGATTTTTTGGTCTGTCCCGCTTGTTTAGCCGCGCGCCAAAACAGATCGTGCAGGTCGGGCTGCTTGGTTAAGTGTTCCGGCTTAAAATAATCGGTCCATAACACCCATAAGTGATGCTTGACGAGCTCCGCCCGATCTTCCTTTATCCTGACCGCCCGCCACTTGTCTTCGGCCGACAAATCAGGATATTTCTGGCAGATCTTCAAGATTGACTCAGCCTCGATGCGGGCCTGGGCCGGATCATACACGCCACACGGTAAATCACAATGGGCGTAGGCTGGCTTAATAAACGATTTAACTCGTCTAAACATAACCCCTCCAACAACTTAGCTGGTTGCTATTATACCGCTAATTAGTTGTCAATTCTGTATTCAACTTGGTAAAATTAAATCAGCACATTTTAGTGTGGGCAAAAAATAAAAATGACACCAAAACAAAAACTGGTCTCAATTGACGTATTTGCGTTTGCTGTTACCGCCAGCCTGGTGTTGATTTTGTACGCCTCGCTCCGCGTGGTTAGTTTGGTTCAGCCGGCTAATATCAACTTTTCCTTGCCCCAAACCAAGTTGCCGGTAATTGCGTTACAATCAGACGAAGATGAATCAATTAATCAAGCCCGAATTATGAACCAGTTCAAAGACGCGTTGGACAAAATTTTAAGCGACTTCGACCAAACCGAACTCAATAGCGTAGGTGTGTTTGTCGAGCACTTGCCGAGCAGTCTAGCTACTGGAATTAACGACACCAAGCAGTTCATAACCGCCAGCCTGTATAAACCGTTTGCCGCCCTCGAAGCCCTAAAGTTGGTGGATGCTAAAACCCTAAGCGGCAGTTCGGTGCTAGCGGATGCCGGCGGGCGGACGCTGGACAAATGTATTTGGGATTCGATTACCGTCTCGGACAACCCCTGCGGCCATGCCCTGCTCAGCCTAACCGACTTGACTAGTAACCAAGGTCTCGGCCGGTTGCACGACGACGGTTACAAGCAAACCGATATGCGGGGTCTCTATCCGGTTTCAACCGCCCGCGACATCGGCCGGCTGTTTCAGCACATCTATCGAGTAGATTTGCTCGGTAAAAATAGCAATAAACAATTAACAAACGCTCTGTTAGCCCAGACTATCAACGACCGTCTGTCCACCGGCTTGGCTCCGGGCGATAAACTGGCCCATAAAACCGGTGATTTAGAGGGTTACGCCCATGACGGCGGCATCGTCTATTCGAAAACTGCCGGCGATTATATTATTGTCGTCTTAACCGGCCCGGACGCCGGCCGTACTCTGGGCCAGCGCTATGCTCGTTTTGGGCAATTACTAAAAAGCTTGGATGCCGTGATGGGCAAATTCAACGCCCAGCTCGACCCCGAGTCCGCTTAGCGGCCTGATCCGCCCGCCATTTTAAAACCTCGCCGTGGTGGCCGCTTAACAATACTTCGGGAACGACCAATCCCCGCCAACTGGCCGGTTTGGTGTACTGCGGATACTCGAGCGTCTCGCCGTCGGCAAACGATTC
Organism: Candidatus Saccharimonadales bacterium; assembly: GCA_036397795.1. Classification (NCBI taxonomy): domain Bacteria; phylum Candidatus Saccharimonadota; class Candidatus Saccharimonadia; order Saccharimonadales (SeqCode); species Saccharimonadales bacterium (SeqCode). The sequence continues at coordinate 1,735 of DASWIF010000010.1, read as the reverse complement.
GATCTCGGCTGAGGTCTCGCCGCCCAATACGCCCGGTATCAATCGGCTGACGGCGTCCACCACCACCATGGCCGGAATCTCACCGCCGGTCAAAACGTAGTCGCCGACCGATAGTTCGACATCAACCAAACTGGCTACCCGCTCGTCTACGCCCTCGTAGCGACCGCAGACCAGTATCAATCCGGATTCAGCGACTAGCTGCCTCACCAGTGGCTGACGCAGTCTCTGGCCGCTCGGTGTTAATAAAATAATTTTAGCCTTGTCGTTGGTCTGTTGAGCTGTTTCGATAGCCGCCGCGATCGGTTCTGGCCTAAGCACCATACCGTCACCCCCGCCATAGGGCGTATCGTCGACCGTTTTGCGCGGTCCCAGCCCAAATTGCCTTAAATCAATCAGCTCGACGCTAATTAAACCCTTGTTTTGGGCTTTAAGCAGCATACTCTCGGCAAACGGCCCGTCAAACATTTTCGGAAACAACGTGATTATTTGGAGTTTCATCTGGCGATAATCGTAACATTCTATAGCCCCGGCGGGCATCTTTTGTCGAGGGCAAAAACAACTCAGCCCGGGGTGGGACTTGCCGAAATCCTATTTTTTAGTAGCATTAGGGCCAAGATGTATAGCGGCAGCAGCTGATGGTTACGGCTGAACGGTTAGAAAATTACGAACGATTCAACCAGTCTCAACTGTTGATCGAAGACTTGTTGCTTACCGCTCCCAAGCCGCGTAGCCCGGGACGGTTTTTAAACTTTACCGGCAACGGCGACTTAACGGTTTACAACGGCACCGCTCCTTTTGAGCACCACGGGCAAACCTATCTGGCGGCCCGAGTCGAGCCGTTTGACAATGAGTTTGATTCCTATACCGGTATTTTCCGCCATCAGGACGCCGATAACTGGCAACTGCAAACCGATTTGCCGGTATACCAGCTTCAGGATCCGGCCGTAAAGATAATTAACGGTGAGATTATTTTGGCCGGGGTTAAGGTCTTCGACCATCCGTTTCGCCCGGGTGACAAGTCATGGCAAACGGAAATTTGGCGCGGACCGGACTTCGCTTCTCTCTCCCGCTTCGCTGTCGGCCCGCCTGGCATGAAGGATATCCGCTTGGTCGAGCTGCCAGCTGGCCTAATCGGCGTATTTACCCGTCCCCAAGATCCCGCGTCGGGCAATTTGGGCAAAGCCGGCTTCACCACCATCAACCGACTAGAAGAGTTATCACCGGAAAAATTAATCCGGGCCCCGCTTATTCACGAGTTATTTAAAGACGGCGTCGAGTGGGGCGGTGTTAACGAAGCTCACGCTCTGGAAGACGGGCTGATCGGCCTAATCGGCCACATCGCCAGACGAGTTAACGACCAACGGGAGTATTACGCCATCTCCGCCGTATTCAACCCCGTTGATTTTTCCATAGACAAGCTGCAAATTATTAGCCAGCGGCGGGATTTTCCGGACTGCCTGCCAAAGAAAAAAGATATTTTTAATTGCGAATTCCCCGGTGGCGTAGTTCTCGATCCTATCAACACCGAGTTCTATACTGGGGTCAGCGACGTTAAGGGCGGCGCGATTGAAATCAACTATCCGTTTTAGCCGAGCTCGAGCTCGGCTCAGCCGGCAGCTACAGTGTCAAGTGCGGCAGCGCTTAAGACTAGCGGTTTTATAGGTTCTGTCGTTTCTACCTGGCGGTCAAAGGCTAGATTTACGATAGTCAGTAACATATCTTCATAACCCAAGCC
>DASWIF010000009.1 GCA_036397795.1 Candidatus Saccharimonadales bacterium | reverse complement strand
TAATGTTCCTTGTCGGGATAAACCATTTTTAGACCAACTATTCTCAAACCGGTCCGTTCAAACCGAGTAATAATTTCGCCGATGATGCCCCGTTTGACTGCATCTGGTTTAAAAACAACTAAGGTTTTTTCCATCGAATCCTCATAATATCGCCGTTAATAATACCACTAAGCCTAGGCCTAACCGATAATAACCAAAGCTTTTCAGGCCGTTTCGTTCCAAGTACCTAAGAGTAAAGCCAATGGCTAAAATTCCGGAAAAAAAGGCTACGACCGTACCGATAATAACCGCGCCGGCATCACTATGCCATAGGCTGAGGGTCTCCTGCTTGAACAACGACCTAACAATAGCACCGGCAATTACTGGGATGGCCAGCAAAAAACTGTACTCGGCCGCATCTTTATATGACAGCCGGCTGGCCCGGCCAGCTAGCATGGTCGCACCCGCGCGAGAAGTACCAGGCAGTAAGGCCAAGGCTTGGGCTAAACCGATAAAAACCGCCGATTTAATACCCAGCGAGCTAAGCGGCCGACTCGATAGTTTAAATCTATCAATCAGTACCATGAGCGCGCCGATTGAAACCAGCATCATCCCTACCGAACCGCTGCTCCTCACCGATTCTGAGTCAAACCAATCGGTAAAAAGCCCGCCAATTAGAACAACTGGCAAGGTTGAAATAGCTAAATTTCTAACCAACCGCCAGTCGCCTTTAACCAGTCGCCTCCAAATGTCGGCTAACTTCGGCCAAAAATAGATAACTAACGCTAGCAGCGTACCGATATTAAGCAGCACATCGAACGCAAAGGAACTCTCGACGTCGGTCAGCCTATCAATTAAAACTAAGTGGCCAGAACTGGAGACCGGTATAAATTCAGTCAGGCCCTGAACCAGGCCTAAAATCACGGCGTCAACTATACTCATTGGTTTAAGTATACAAAAAATAATCACCAAAAAAGGCGAATTCATTCCGTCTTTTTTGGCAGTAAATCCAGAGGGAAATCGCAAACCACCGGCTGGCGGTGAGCCTAAAGGGGAGAACATCTCCCCTTTAGAGCTGCACGCATGTGTCGCACAATATTGTTACAATATGCTCATGTATTTATCTGAAGCCATTTTGGAATTTCTGGAATATATGGAAATTGAGCAAAACCGCGCGCTCAAGACGATCGAGAACTATCATCACTACCTCGATCGATTGGTAGAGTTCGCCGACGATATTAAAATCAATAAAATCGATGAAGAGATAGTCAGAAAGTGGCGGCTGTGGCTTAACCGGTTAGTAGACGAACGAGGCCAACCGATCTCCAAAACCACCCAGAACTATCATCTAATCGCGCTGCGGAGTTTTCTTAAATTCGGACATAAACGCGACTGGGATGTCCTGGCGCCGGATAAGATCGAGCTGGCCCGGGTCAGCCGCAAGCAAGTTACCTTCCTCTCACCCACCGAGCTCAGCCGGCTGTTTGCCCAGCCCGATACCCAATCCGAGGCTGGCCTAAGGGACCGAGCTATACTGGAGTTGTTGTTTTCCTCCGGCCTGCGAGTATCAGAGCTGGTTAATTTAGACAAAGACCACATTAACCTAAGGCGACGCGAATTTATGGTTCGCGGCAAGGGCCAAAAAGACCGTCCAGTTTTTATCAGCCCGGAATCGGCCAAGTGGATTACCGATTATATCGGCGCGCGGACGGATAATATAAAGCCGTTATTCATCCGCTATAGCGGTAACCAGAATTTGTTAAATGACGGCAGTTATATGCGCTTGACCGCCCGCAGCGTTCAGCGGATGATTAGAAACTATTCTCGGCTGGCTGGTATTACCAAAAAAGTCACGCCCCATACGCTCCGGCACAGTTTTGCCACAGATCTTCTGATGAACGGCGCCGATCTTCGTAGCGTGCAGTCGATGCTAGGTCATAGCAATATTTCTACCACGCAAATCTACACCCACGTGACCGATCCGCACTTAAAGCAAGTCCATGAAAAATTTCACCGGCACTCCTCTGAGGCTAACAACTAATAGTTGAGCTTTTAGGAATAGCGAATCTTGAGGTGTAGACGGCATCAGTCAGACCGTTAGAGAATCTTATCGTTAGTGTTGCTGTATAACACCTGTCAGGTTGGGTATCGTCGTAGGTATGGTAAACCCACCCGCCTTGATAACATTCGTCATTACCAGGTGTATTGGGATTGCCTGCGCCAGTATAGTTGTAAGGCGCTGATCCATCTCCCCAGTTCCAGATGCATCCCGCAACAATGCTGTTCGGGTTATTCGAGGTGTTTACCAACCGCTTACCATAGTCGTTAGGTGGACCACCGGGTCCGTCACCGCCACTTGGACAATCCGCCGGGTTAACATCGCATTCGCCGAATTCAGCTACCCCATTAAGCCCGGGCCCAGCCCCATTCGTCGAACATCGTTGGTCAAAATCATCAACGTCATCGGTGATAAAGAAACGTTTACAAATTTCATCGGCGCTTAAGATCGCGTAATCCGGCAGTACGTCCTGCTCATCTAAATTAACCCTGACTTGAACACGGCGAAATACATCGCCCGCTTGGCCAGTAACATCGATTAAGGCCTGGGCGCTGGTAATAGCTACCGGATTGCCGCCGTTAAACAGCTGAACTTGGAAGTGGCTGGAGCGGTAAAGCGAGCGCAATCTGAGCACGTATGACCGGGCGTTACCACCGGTCGTGTCAAGCCCTGTAATGGTTATCGAGCAACGGTAAGTGCCTTGGGTAGCCGCTCCGCAAGTCACAAACCGTTTGGGGTCACTGTCCAAATCGTTTAGCGAGCGGGAATTGGTACCCGAGCTGGCAGTAGGCATAAAGAAACCAACGTGGTTATTGAACGCACCGATATTAAAACTGCCAGATTCGGGATAACTGACGACATGCGCCCGCATGAGCGCCGGATAGTTGGCGCTAAGCCAGGCCGCTTCGGTTGGCAAATCACCCGGACTACTGTTTATAAGGCTGCTCGAACCATCTCCGTCTGGCGGCGGAGCAGTCAAGTGCCAGTCGATTACGACGCGGTCAAAATTGGAATTAGACCGTAGCGGAACTTGAACGGAGTCCCAGGCATCCAAACTGTCCTCAAAGACCGATAAGTTAGTATCAATTAACTGGCAAATATACTCTGTTTCTAGTCCTGACTCGGTAATCAGCCGTTCTGGATTGGTCACGCCGGGTACTACCGCCGGATCGCAAACATTACCACGAAGATCACTTGTAGAATAAGCGGGATTGTTCAACCATTCGGTGAGAGCGATTTTAGCGTCTTCGACACCCGATTCCGCGGCAAAAAACGCCCGTTTGGTCAAGTCGTCATCGGTTGATTGGCGGCGCTCGTTGATCGTCAGGCGGATAAAACCGGTGGTGATTATAGTCAGTAACAGAGCCAGGAATATAACCGTAATCAAGGCGACGGCGCCGCGGTCGTTGCCGGGGAATAATTTTGTCAATTTTGTTTGTTTCATGGTCTTACCTTATTGTAACGGTTGTGCTCAGATTGACAACATCACAGTACTGAGAGCCAGATACCTGGGCCGCGCCCTTGCAGCGCTTACCGGAATTGGTAATCAAGGTCGTATCACCGGTCGACAGCGTAAGATCAATTTTATAGGCGCTGGTACCAATTAACCAAGTAATGTTGAGTTCCTGGACTATCAAATCGTCCTCCAGGAAGCTCTCGGCCTCGGCCTGGCCAAAGGCGCTATTACAGCCGCTCGCGGTGTCAGATCGAACCAGCCAATTTTTCTTTATATCGCCAGCCGATGTAAATTCTTCACCAGTTGATCCGTCGCTCCAACCGTACCTGACGCCCGGCAGACAAAGACGGAAATTACCGCTGCAACCCTGCTGGTCGTCGACGTCACAAACCCGTACGCTGCCTGGATCCCCCGCCAAGCGCAGGGAACGAGCGATATCTTCGATCACTGCGCGGCCAGTTTCCTGAACACGTTTAACTGTAATTCCTTTATTGTACGACCGGTTAACCTGCACGAAGCCCGACACGGCAAAGACTAAAACGAAACCAAACAACGCTAGCGCCAATAGCAGCTCAACCAAAGTAAATCCGGTTTGGTTTGGCCGTATCATGTCAGTCGGCCACCCGTAGTATGGAAATCGAGCGCTGCTCGCCCTCGGAGCCGATGCCCTCCCAGCAGGCACGAGCGTAAAAATTAATAGCCGGACCAACGTCATAGGCCTCCAGCCAAACATTGAAGACGTCACTATAAGCGTCTTCACTGCCGTCAAATTGGCTGAAATTGATGCCAACCGGCATGAGGTTAGCGTCCGCGGGGTCGATATAAAACGGCCGCCCGGACGCCGTGCAGCTGTTAAGCGATGGTGAGCCGCTAGAAAGATGATTTTGCCTGATCTCCCCCCAGGCAGCAGAGTTAGCTGACTCGCCGATAGCTTTAACCAGCTCCAGCTGTTCGGAGGTTTGATTAGCGACGATGGTTCGCTCATTAGCCGCTTGGTTGACCCGCGTGGCCCGATTGGTCAAAGCAAAGGCCCCGGCCAGCACAACCGACAACACGACAGTAGCCAGCAGCACTTCCACGATTGTGTCGCCCTTTTGACTAGTCTTCATCAGTTAAATCCGCATCTGGTATTAGTACTGTCAAACCGGTCGGGATCAAAACCGATATCGAACGAATTTTCCGCGCTTGAGCCGCCAAACATAACTACTGCTCGTCGATTTTGGTCGTTATGGAAGCATAAGTTCAAGCTGACTTGGCTTGACATATAGCCGTTAGCGCTGGGATCAAACAGGGTGGCGTCGTCACTTGGGTTACCGTTTGTCAACCGGCTAAAACTTAGATTATCGCTATCATGGCCAACCAGAAAAATCCGGCCTGATTTGGGGCTTCTAACGATGGCAAAACCGTCGGCTGCCGTGTTGTTGGGGTTGTTTTTTGAAGCGTTCAAGAATCTGACGCCCCAATCCAAAGTGTAGGTTTCATTAGGACTGGCCGTGACCGCCTGGGGGCTAGAGGCAAACAAAATTGCCCGATCCGGATCCTGGCCGGATGGCAAGTTGTCAATGACCGTTTGGATTTCCTGTTCGCTTAATCGATCGCCGATAAGATCAAAAACCTGGATGCCGCCGCTACCTTCGGTAAAAACCAGATATTTGCCTAATAATACTTGGTCGCCCCCCGAACTCCTGCCATCCGAGGAGACGTTAACGCCGTTTAAGACGTTGTTAAATTGCTTTTGCATGAAAAAATCTAACGACCGGATTGAATCCGTAAACTGGACATTGGCGTTGCGGCCGCTAATACCGGCAAAGCCAATAACCAACACCAAGCCGCTAATGGCCAGAAACAACATTATCTCAACCAGAGTAAAGCCTTTTTGGTTTTTTACCCGAGACATTTCAGGGGTAATTATAACACAGCGCTTACGCTTTTAATTCGGTGTTATATAAGCCTAAACCAAACTCGGGACAAGAATCTCAAAATACCAGTCGACAAGTTCTTGGCCATAAAGCGTGGCGATTATGGTACCAAGAATCAGAAACGGCCCAAAGGGCACTGGCTGGGTCCGTTTGAGTTTCTTAAAAGCTAATAAAGGAATGACTACAGCACTTGCCGAGTAAAAGCTCAACGCCAGCCCGACGGCGATATGATCTAGCCCCAACCAGAGACCCATACTAAGGGCAAATTTAAGATCACCGCCACCCAGCCAACGACCGCCCGACCCATAATAAAGCGCGCCAAAAAACAACCAGGCAACCGCCGCTCCGCCGGCCGCTTCGGTAATTAGTGCCGGTTCGTTAAAGCCATTGATTAAAACGGCAGCGCTTGAGACGCCAATCAGTGTAAAGGTAAACTTATCCGGCAAAATCATCCACCTGAGGTCATAAACTGCCAAGCTAATCATTAGCAGCAATGCGACCAACCATGAAGCAAAATAGAGCTTTGCTTCGACGGTTATAAGTTCGTGCTGCCAGACGTGGTAGGATAAACCAAACAGACCGGCCGTTAGCAGTTCAACGGCGGGGTATTGAATGTGAATAGGCTTTTGGCAATACCGGCAGCGGCGCTTAAGCCAAACCCAGCTGATAACCGGTATCAGATCAAACCATGCCAACTGATGATGGCAGTGGGGGCACTTTGACCGGCCTTTGATAGCGCTCGTACCGTTTTTTGTCCGCCAAACCAGGACGTTTAAAAAGCTGCCAAATGCCAACCCGAGTAAAAATAAAGCGGCCACTATCATGTTCTATCCATTTTGACATAAAAATAGCCCGCTGCGGGCCGGGCTATTTTTATACTACCTATTGCTTGTTAACGGTTGTCCTGGCAGTACACTCCACCTGACTCCTGGAACATAACTACCGCAATACTTCTATCACCTGCGCCCGGATCAAGCGCGTCTTGCGGCGTAATACCGGTTGCCCTGCA
>DASWIF010000008.1 GCA_036397795.1 Candidatus Saccharimonadales bacterium | reverse complement strand
AGACCGATTAGAATCCCGATCGAGATTGTGCCGAGCAGTATCAAAAACCAGTGCCCGGCAAAAAAATCAACAGTTTGATTGACCAACAGAGCTTGATCGGCTCTCGGCCCTAAGCTAAGCAATGCACTGTAGACCCCAACTGACGCTAACACACCGGCAAATACCCCGTATAGCGCCGCCTCAAACAGGAACGGCCCGCGGATATAGCCGGGAGTGGCACCGATTAGTTTCATGATTTCAATTTCGTCAGAGCGCGTAAAAACGGCCATCCGGATTGTATTAAAGATAATCAGGGTTGAAATGCCGGCAAAGATACCGACTAAAATGACGCTAGCGAGATTAATATAGTCTTGGGCCTTGGCGATATTATCGATCGATTGCTTACGCTGCTCGTTAACGCTGGTCTCATCGACTACATCTCTAAACCTTTCATCCTCCGCTACCGCCGTAACGGCGTCGATCTGGCTTAAGTCCTCGACTTCGACTTCGAACGATTCCGGCAAAACGTTATCGGTAATAGTCGCGCCGCTGATTATGGTCGGGTCATTGGCGTTTTGCTCCAAGAAAATCGCAAAGGCTTCATCTTTACTGATGAACCGGACGGTTTTAACGTTAAAGCTATTGTTCAGCGATTGTTCAAGCTCGGACTTCCGCTCCGGCGTTGAGCCGTCTTTTAGGTAGATTGAGACCGTCACCCGGCTGGCAATATCTTTGATATTGTCGCTCAAAATCATATTCAGAGCGGCCGAGCTTAGGATAATCGTCAATGTCACCACCATTACGGCCGTGGCGGCAACACTCAACCAGGCGTTTCTAAAAAAATTCCTAAAGCCCTGGAGCGCAATCCGTCGAAAGGCAATTATTTTATGAATCACCGCTTGCCTCGCCGCGCTCGGCTCAAACTGACAACTAACAACCAACGATTAACAAATTGTTCTGGCGCCTTTTGGCGATTGATAGTCGTCAGTTGATAATTAATAACCATAGTTATTCTTTATATTTTCCTCGCGACTCATCCTTGACTATCCGGCCGTCCTGAATCCGAATCACCCGCCGTTTCAAACGGTTGACGATTTCCTTGTTGTGGGTGGTCAGCAAGACTGTCGTGCCAAAGCGATTGATTTTTTGCAACACCCGCACGACATCCCAGGCATGTTTAGGGTCAAGGTTGCCGGTCGGCTCATCGGCGATTAGAATTTTTGGTTGTCTGACTATCGCCCGGGCAATCGCCACTCGTTGACGCTCGCCACCGGATAGCTCGGTCGGAAAATTTTCGGCCTTGTCTTTTAGGCCAACTATGTCTAAGACTTTGGGAACAGTGTGTTCGATTTCCCGATTGCTCAAGCCAACGATCTCTAACGCAAAGGCCACGTTTTCAAACACAGTGCGGTTGGGCAGCAGCTTAAAGTCTTGAAAAACCACACCGATCCGGCGTCTTAGCCGCGGTATTTCCTTGTCTTTTAGGTTATCGTAGTCCAGCCCGCCGACGATGATTTTTCCGCTGGTTGGTTTTTCTTCCCGAGTCAGAAGTTTAAGCAGCGTGCTCTTGCCCGCCCCGCTGGTACCAACCACGATGACGAACTCTTTTGGCTCAACGTGCAGACTGACGCGATCAAGCGCCGTCACCCGGTTGTTATAGACTTTAGTAACTCGATCGAGCAGAATCATAAGCGATTAGAGTATATCTGATTAGCGGCCACCTATAAAGCTTTAATCGGTCAGCTCAAACCGGCTATTTGTACCGATCGACGACCTCTTTGCCGCTAAGCCGGGTGGCCGGACTGATCAGACAAGAGATAAGCTTCGATAAAACCATCGATTTGACCATCCAATACGGCCTCAACATCAGTCACTTGATAGCCGGTCCGAGTATCTTTGACCAAAGTGTAAGGATGTAAGACGTAATTTCTAATTTGATTACCCCAGGCCGCTTCGATATTTGGCCCCTTGATGTCCGCCAATTTGTCAGCGTGTTGATCCTCGGCCAGCTGGGCAAGCTTTGAACGCAGAATACCAAGCGCGGTTTCTTTATTTTGCAGTTGCGAGCGCTCATTCTGGATCGACACGGTGATACCGCTCGGCAAGTGGGTCACCCGGACGGCCGAGTCGGTGGTATTTACGCTTTGGCCGCCACGGCCGCCGGCACGAAAAACGTCTATTTTGAGGTCTTTATCGTCAATCTCGCTCGCCCCTTGGTCTTCAATTAGTGGCACAACTTCTACCATTGCAAAACTTGTTTCGCGCGAGTGAGCAGCGTTGAATGGGCTAAGTCGAACCAGCCGATGGACACCATGCTCGCTTTTAAGCCGGCCATAACTATGGGCACCGCCAAGTTTTAGCGTGGTGCTTTTTAACCCGGCTTCATCGCCTTTGGTCTGGTTGATAACTTCAGTCTTGAAACCGGTTCTCTCGGCCCACTTTAGATACATTCGCTCGAGCATTTCCACCCAGTCCTGGGCATCCACTCCGCCAGCGCCGGCTTGAATCGTAACAATAGCGTCCGCCTTGTAATATTTAGCGGAGAACATAAGCTCAAACTCCAAATCGGCATATTTTGTTTCCAACTCTTTAAGCTGCTGGAGAATTTCGGCCTGGAGGTTGCTGTCGTCGAGCTTAATCAGTTCGATCGTTTCGTCAACCGCGCGGGACAGTTCCAACCAAGGGTTAACAACTGCTTCAAGACGAGCGTGTTTAACACTTATCGATTGGGCCAGCGGCTGATCGCTCCAAAAATCTTGGCGCGACATTTCTTGTTCGTACTCCCTAAGGGCCGCCTCTTCTTTTAAGATATTCAGCTTATCAAAAGCTAAATTGACTTTAGTTTTTAGCTCCTCAGCGCGCTTTTTTAAATCATCCATCGTTTTTTTGTATGACTCCCGCCCTACAAATCCCTGACAGCCGCAACGAACTGATCCGCTCGATCGACGTAATTTTTAAACATATCAAAACTGGCACAGGCCGGACTCAGGAGAACGACGTCGCCTTTTACGGCCATACTGGCGGCTTGTTTTACGATATCCGACATACTGCCGCTCGCCTTGACATATTGCTTATAGCCGATCTTATCAAGCGTCGCCCTAATCGATTGGGCCATTTGGCCGATTAGCAGTACTTTTTTAACGCCGCCTGACTTCACGGCAGCGGCTAATTCTTCGAAATTTGATCCTTTATCGCTGCCGCCCAAAATTAATATTTTCGGTTCGGAGTAAGACTCGATGGCGGCTATAGCCGTCTGCGGGGTGGTGCCGAAACTGTCATCGACATACTCAACCCCGTTTTTAACGCTAACAAGTTGCAGCCGGTGGGGCAAGCCCTTAAAAGATGTCACCACTTGTTTAATTGCTTGGGTGTTTTGGGTGTACTGCCAAGCCGCTGTCACGGCCGCGCAGATGTTCTCCAGGTTATGTTTACCGGGCAAGGCAACAGCCTCAACTGAACAAATATTTTGTTCGTTTATAAGTATCTCGCCGCCTCTGATATGGGCCCCTTCTGTTGTTAAATACTTAATCTTTTTGCCTAGCCCGACACTAGCAATCTTCGCCGATAACTGGTTATCGGAATGATAAATTACAACGTCATCTGGCCCTTGCCACCGGGCGATGTTGCATTTGGCCTGGATATAGTCGTCTAGGCCGTCGTGAACATCAAGGTGCTCCGGCTCGACCATCAGCACCACCGCCACCTGGGGCGACTGTTTCAAGTCCCATAATTGAAAGCTGGAAAGCTCAAACACCACGTAGTCGGTTGCCTTTATTTTATCCAGGACGGACAGAGCTGGCTGACCGATGTTGCCGACTAAATGGACGGTTTGCTTATCGGCCTCTAGTATTTTGGCGATTAAAGTCGAGGTCGTACCCTTGCCCTTGGTTCCGGTAACACCGATGATCGGTGCCGGGCAGTTCGCAAAAAATTCTTGAGTTAATGTTCGAAGCTCGCCGGCAGCTTTTAATCGCTGGGGGGCAATCTGCGGGCTGGCCCGCCAAACCTGATCATAATTTAACTCCGATTCAAAAACTGTTGGCCGCAAATCCGCGCTAACTCCGTCCGGAACGGGTATTTTGGGGTTTGGCTGTTGATCTAAGATCGTAATATCAGACTCCCCACCTTGTTTTTGCAAATACTCTAAAATAGACTTGCCTTCCAGGCCAAAGCCAGCAATCGCTACTGTCCGTCTCTGCCCCGACAGCGGTGTATCCCGCCTGTCTATTAACCCCATACGCGGCCCGCTTGGTCGTACAGTTTCGTCGAAATCTCACCGGCTTTATCGGCTAATACACCAACGCCCCACTTAGCATCATGGAAAAACCGTTCGACTAAATAATTAATGTCCCGGCGGGTGATTGATTTGATCAGATCAGGCCGTGACTTAAAATCGTAATAGTCGTCAGTGGTAAAAACCCGCGAATACCAGTTAGTCAAACTGTGGGCGGTTTGGTGGCGAGTCTGAAACTCCCCGATTTGGTGTTGTTTAGCCCGCTTAAGTTCAGCCGGTGTCACCCCTTTGTCCTTGAGACGACAAAGCTCATCGGCCAGGAATTCAAACAGCGCTTTGTACTTACTCTTAACAACGCTGCCAGTTAAGTTGAAACCGGATATGCCTTGGGCGCTGCCGCCGCTACTGGAGATTCCGTACAATAACCCCTTGGTCCGACCCTTACCAAAGATGCGCGAGTCCCAGGCTTCTGTCAGCAAGTGCCTAAGGATTCTTAGTCCGACTAATTCCCGCTCGTTAAGTTCGCCATAAAAGCCTGCTTTCAGATCAAAATACACTTTATCCGCGGCTTTTTCGATTGTTACGGGCGCGAGCGGCTGGATCAAGTTTGATTGCGGTACAATCCGACGGTCACCGGCGGGTAGTTGGGCGGTGAAGCGCTGTAATAAACGAGCAACTTTATCCTTCTTGCCCCTTAAATTACCGCAAATAATAAATCTCATATTGGCGGCGTTATGGGTTAGTTGATGGTGGCTGATAAGATCATCAGTCGTTATACCCGCCAACAACCGAATCCTGGTACGGTAATCCTGCATATGGTCATCACCCATCGTCCGGCCCAAGGCAACGTCGAGCATCAGGCTATGGTTGTCTAAGCGCGAGTACAGTTCTTCCTTAACGGTTTCCTGTTCGGTTAAAAATTCTTTTTTTAAGAACTTAGGCGTTGTTAGTCCGTACCAAAAAAGCGACATCACCCTATCCCACTCAAACTCGGCGGTTTCGGCCACGTAGCCATTAAGTAAGTTGCTAGTATATGCGTTATGGTAGGCGCCATTAAGGCCGATCTCTCGAGAAAACAGCTGAGCGTTTTTAAACGTGTCATTCGCGCCAAAAATCATATGTTCCATCGAATGTGGAACTTCATACTTACTACGTTCGACAAACTCAAATCCACTGAGGAAAGTGAATTCCATGTCGACTACCGTGCTGCCGGAAACATCCACCAATAGGCCGCTGGCGCCGGACGGTAGTTCCAAGCGGCTGACGCTGTGGCGCATCTAACGCCGTCTCCGGGCTTTTTTATTTCGCTTGCGTTCTGACTTGGACTTCTTAGCTTGGCCAGGGTCAGCAACCGGTGGTTTGGCAGGTGGTTCGTCTTTGACCGAGCGCCGCCTCGTTACCTGGCGAGTTTTGGTTCCGCCCTCAATCGCGTGTTCGGCAGCTTTGGTAAGTTCCGTCTCGACTGTTTCGTCGGCGGTTGGCTCAGCCCGGAAAACAAACTGAACGACGTTATTTTGTAGTTGATTTTGCATCGACTCAAACAGCGACTGTCCCTCGCGACGGTACTCGACAAGCGGATCACGCTGACCAATCGCTCGCCAGTTGATTCCTTCCCGCAAATGTTGCATGTTCTCAAGGTGTTGCATCCATCCGGTATCTAGTGACTGTAAATAAATCGCCCGCTCGAGCTGGCGGATAACCGCCGCGCCGTACCTCGTCTCCCGCTCGGCATATAATTTTAGGGCCAGTTCGGCGGCTAGTTGCGGTTGCTTTTCGGCTTCGGCCTTGGCTATTTTGGCTAAGTCTTTGCTTGGCAGCGGCACGGCAACTGCAATTTCTTTCTTCAGTTCGCCCGGGTCGTCGACGTACTGCGAGGTGATATCGGTTACTTCGCTGGTAATCATACCCTTGATGTCCTGGCTGACATCAGTTTGTTTTAAGATTTGCTGGCGGGTACTGTAAGTCGATTTGCGGTGACGGTTCATCACGTCATCGTATTGCACCACGTTTTTCCGGGAATCGAAAAATTGGCTTTCTACCTTCTTTTGAGCATTCTCAATCGCCTTGGATAGCGTCCGGTTTTCAATCGGTGTTGTTTCATCAACCCCCAGCCGGCCCATCAAGGTTTTAATCCGATCGCCGCCAAAAATGCGCATCAAATCATCTTCAGCCGAAACATAAAATTGCGTCAGACCCGGTTCCCCTTGCCGGCCGCCACGACCCCGCAACTGGTTATCAATCCGTCGCGATTCATGCCGTTCTGAGCCGACTACAACCAAGCCCCCGGCTTTTATCACTTTCTCGCTCAGCTTGATATCCGTCCCCCGGCCGGCAATGTTGGTTGCAAGCGTAACCGCACCCGACTCTCCGGCCTGAGAAATGATGGCGGCTTCACGTTCGTGATTCTTAGCATTTAGAACCTCGTGTTTAACACCGGCCCGACTAAGTAACCGTGATAGCACCTCATTTTTCTCGATAGAAACCGTGCCGATTAACACCGGCCGGCCGTTGGATTGGAAGGTTTTCACTTCTTCTACCAGAGCGGTAAATTTGCCATTTTCGGTCGAGTAGATTCTATCGGATTTATCTTCCCGGATAATCGGCACATTCGTCGGAACCTCGATCACGTTCAGGTTGTAAACTTGTTGGAACTCCTCTTCCTCGGTCTTTGCCGTACCAGTCATTCCGGCTAGTTTGTCGTACAACCGGAAGTAATTTTGATAAGAAATCGTCGCCAGTGTGACCGATTCTTGTTTGACTTCAACACCTTCTTTAGCTTCAATCGCCTGGTGTAGGCCCTCGTTATACCGCCGCCCGTGGAGCAACCGTCCGGTAAATTCATCAACGATTACGATTTCTCCGTCCGGCGTAACGACGTAATCCTTGTCCCGCTTAAACAGCGTCTCGGCTCGAAGGGCTTGCTCAAGGTGGTA
>DASWIF010000007.1 GCA_036397795.1 Candidatus Saccharimonadales bacterium | reverse complement strand
TTTTTTGGAAAACACGGTTGACAAAGACGGCTGTAACGCCAATAACGCCGGCTGTCAGTGGTACAGCCAGAGCCGGGATTTGGCCGGCGACTGGCAAGCCAGCGATAAAATTTACCTCAACCGGCAGGCTGAAGCCTGCTCCAGCGAATTTGCCGGCTGTAGTCAATATAAAAAGATTACTAACACTGTTGGCAATTTAACGACCAGCCAGGTTTTAAACGCGGTTTTGGCTGATCCCGCCCGGATCGCTGATTATTCCGATTACGGCCAGGCGGCGGATATTTATCTTAACGGCAATGCCGCTGTCTGCAGTCAGCGGGAGGTTGGTTGTGATATTTATACCCCGATTAACGGCGATCCGGTGGTCACGGCCGTTGGCCAGGCCCGGGATGTTTGTCCGGTGGAGTGCGTTGGCTATCAAAGTTACAAACAGGCCGGGACTTATCTGGAAGAAGAAAAATTCCCGGTTTATTTTATCGCTGAAACCGCGGTTCAGTGCACCGCCGCCCAGGCCGGCTGTGATGAGTTTACCAATCTGGACACAGTGGCCGCCGGCGGCGAGGGCGTTGAGTATTATCAATATTTAAGGCAGTGCCAGAAACCAAGCCCGGTTAATTTGGACTGCGGCAGTTATTTCACCTGGCAGGGGTCAGACACCACCGGATTTCAGTTAATTGCCTATAACTTGAAGGCGCTTAATCCTGACGGCGGCGGCGCGCCGTTCACGACCAACGGCAGTACCGATTGTCAGGATCCAAACAATCCGGACTGCCGCGAGTTTTTTGACCAGGCCGGCAATGTTTATTACCGGGACTATAAAGCAACCGTTACCTGCTCTGAAGACTGCCATCCTTACCGCAAGACCGCTTCCACTGAAACTGACTGTCTGAATTCCAACGGCTCCTGGAGCGTGGTTCAACAGCAGTGCGTTTATAGCGCTATTCCAACGCAAGGCCTGACCTGCGACGCTTCAGCTTCCGGCTGTCGGGCGTATATTGGCAACGCCGGCAGTAATGTCGCCCAGATTATGACAGATGATTTTGAGGACGGCAACACCGCCGGCTGGAGCAACGGGACCATTAGCACTGAATCAATTAAATTTGGCGGCCGGTCAATGAAATTCAGCGCCAGTAATCAATATCAGCTGGGCAGTCGGCTTAATCAAAACAGCGCTTACACTTTGTCTTTTTGGTTTAAAAACAGCGTTTCAGCCGTTACTTCAATTGATGTCCGGGTTGGTCAAAACTTAAATAATCCAGACCGAAGCGCCGATCGGCTAATCGGCTCGTTCACGACTTACACCGCCGAGTGGAATATTTACAATTTAGGGCCGCTGATTTTGGACCGTGCGCCGACAACCGACGACCGGCTGATTTTGGTGGTTGGCGGGACCAATGATGTCTTTATTGATAACATTATTTTAAAAGAAGTCCGGCAGAATTTATATTTAATTAAAAATTCCTGGAAGACGCCGTCAAGCTGTGAAACCGATCCGCCGCTGACCGGCGGAACGGCGGTGTCGTCAATGCTGGGCTGTCAGGCTTATCAAAACAGACAGGGGCAGACCAATTTCTTTAAATCATTTTCCCAGCTGTGTACTGAAGATAAAGTCGGCTGTGAAGAACTGATTGAAACCAAAAATTCGGAGTCGCCATATCAGCAGATTTTCAATCCGGGAGCGTCGGCCATAACTGTTCCCCAGGACAGCCTGGCTTATGTTGTGAATAATCCAAACAATTATTGCCCGCGAGAAGAGAAGGGCTGTCGGGCTCTGGGACTGCCGACAGTTGATATTGATGATAATGTTATCGCTTACAGCGATGTTTATTATAAATCAGATCCTGAAAAATATAATCAAATCCTTTGCCAGGAGCAGTTCCTGGGTTGTCAGGAATATTCCAAAGAAGGCGGCCTGGTTTATTTCAAAGACCCCGGC
>DASWIF010000006.1 GCA_036397795.1 Candidatus Saccharimonadales bacterium | reverse complement strand
GCGCTCCATAACCATAGGCTCATCGGAGGCTGGTGCGACTAACGTCACCTACGACATCCAGTTCGACATTCCGAACACAGACGTCGGTTCGTTCCGCGTTTCGTTCTGCGACGGTGATCCCCTGCCCAATACTAACTGTGTACTTGATGGTACCGGAGACGACGTACCCGATCTTGATTCGGTTACGTTAGATTCAGCGGCATTGTCTGGCGCCTCCAGCTGTACTGTAATTTCTCTAGAAGCGATTACTCCCGGCGACAACTTCCTAGACTTTACCTGTAACGTAGCCGAGACCGGTAGCACAGGCACCTTTACCGCTACGGTAGACGGGGTAGTAAACCCGGACAACAGTACCGATGGCGGCTCAGACAACAACAGTTTCTATGCCCGCCTATACACCTTTACGGCTACTACGCCGACTGCCTACTCGCTGACCCCGGAACCAGCTGGCAACAATGACGGCGGTATCGCTCTTAGCACGGCCGAGCAGCTGACTATTACCGCCCGCGTCCAGGAAATCCTACAGTTCTGCGTAGGCACTAACGCCACGGGTCCTAACGAATGTAGCGGCATGACGGGTAACGCCGTGGACATGGGTGTCCTTGACTTTGCCCAGGTTAATCGGGCCACCACCCAAGCTTCGCCCAGCCAAGGTTCGGTCTGGGTACGTACGAACGCCGCTAATGGCGTGGTAGTAGACTACTTCGCCGAGCAGGCAGGTACCGGTACCAACCACCTGGGAGCCCTGCGCGTCTCAGGCGCCAGCTGTAACGCCGGCGACGTGGAAACCGACCAGTGTATTAAAAGCGTCGGTACTGCCCAGACTCCGATTGTTGCTGGCACGGAAGAGTTTGGTATGTGTGCTTTCAACATCGATTACACTGGCCAGGATGTGGGTACGGCCACCACCGGTTTGGACTTGGACACTGAATACGATGGCGCCTGCGACAACAGCGGCGGCAACGGCTACGCCTTTGACGAGTCCGGTTCAACCGACAGAATAGCTGACTCGAGTCTAAGCGGCGGCGTTGTGAACGACGAAATGATAGAACTCGACTTCGCCGGTACCTCGGCCATCACCACCCCGACTGGTCTGTACACCGTTACCCTGACCTTCATCGGTACGGCGACGTTCTAAGACTTAAGGAGTGAGCGTGTTGAGACGATTGCTCCCAACCGTTCTGATACTGGCACTGCTTGTAAGTGCGGTGCCAGTCCTCACTCCTGAGCCAACACACTCGGCACCAGGGCTAGACAGCCGCAGCCTTACGATAAGCACATCTGAAGCTGGCGCGACCAATGTAACCTTTGACTTTCAGTTTGACATAACCATACCCGGACTATTGGGCTCCATCCAATTGGAGTTTTGCCAGGAAGACCCCCTGCCGTTCGAAGCTTGTACGCCACCTGCTGGCTTTGACATCAGCGGTGCGGCACTTGCTGGCCAAACCGGGGAAACTGGATTCATTATTGACCCAGGCGTAACCGCCAACGATTTGTTGTTGACCAGGGTTCCGGCAATATCCTCCGCGGGTACGGTCAGTTATTCGTTCACAGGCGTCGATAACCCTTCAAACGAAGGTTCTCACTATGTCAGGGTAATCACTTATTCTACTAATGATGGAACGGGACCATCGACTGAGGAAGCAGGCTTAGTCTATGCGATTGTTGATCAGTTTGACGTGAGTGCTTTCGTGCCGCCATTTTTGATTTTCTGCGCAGGCATTACTGTGGCTACCGATTGCAGTTCAGCAAGCGGAGATCAAATAAACTTTGGCGAACTAAGTTCTACATCGGCTAACACAGCGACATCGCAAATGGCTGGAGGTACTAACGGGGTAGGGGGTATGTCTATAAGTGTTATCGGCACAACTATGACATCTGGCATCAATACGATTACGGCTTTATCCTCTAGAGGCCCTTCTTCTCCAGGTAGTAGTCAGTTTGGTATTAATCTAAGAGACAACAGTAATCCTAATATTGGCCAAAATGTTGTTGGTTCAGGAACCACCGGCCCGATTGGAGACTATAATGTTGTCAACCAGTTCAAGTTCTCAAACGGTGATGTAATTGCTAACTCTCCGTTGTCTACGAATTTTAACAGGCTTACTGCCACCTATCTTGTAAATGTCACCCAAAACCAAGCCCCAGGTGTCTACACCTCAACTTTGACCTATGTGGCCTTGGCTACGTTTTAGTAAAAAAATCTGCTAGAATACCCAAGAATAAGTGAGGGTTATATCTGTGGTTGAAAATAAACAAATCTTAAAGCGTTTTATATTTATTGTAGCGGCAATAACCAGCGCCACTGTTTTAGCACTATCAACCAGAGCTCAAGAGAGCAATGTAGGCAACGGTTTAAGAATTACCCCGGTCAGACAGGAGCTAATACTGACTCCTGGCCAAACGGATTCGTATAGTATTGAGCTAACAAATGTTTCCCAAGGCAACATGACGGTGGTATCCGTTGTCAATGATTTTGAATCGGATAATGAGACTGGACAACCTAAGCTACTGGTAGGGCCAGGCGAATCTTCTCCCTTCAGTCTGATAGAGTATATAACTTTACCTGAACCATTTCCCCTGGACGTAGGGGAAACTAGAACGGTAAATATTGAG
>DASWIF010000005.1 GCA_036397795.1 Candidatus Saccharimonadales bacterium | reverse complement strand
TTCACGATATGTTTCGTTTGTGATGCCCAGCGACGTCAGCTTTGCTGCTAGCCAGGCAACAATTGAAGTCTTCCCTGTACCTTCCGCGCCATCAACCGCCCAATAAGTCCCTTTTATCTCGTTCATAGCGGTATTGGTTCTTGGCGTTTGTCTTTATAGGCTTTTGGTAGCATATCTTCCGGTCGCCAGCGGCTGATAATCGATTTGAGCTTGTCTTGGTGGCCAGACTGGTATTTGCCACTTAACTTTTTATATTCACCATCGACTGGGCCGGTATGATAAAAGACCATCTGGGCTACGCGTTCACCCACCGGCAAGACCACGCTTTCGTGCTGATTCATATTGTAAATTTCCATCGTCCAGCGGTTGATGTAGCCTGGGTCGCCCCAACCGGCGTCAAGACACACCGCCACACCGTTACGGCCCCAAGTCGAACGAGCCTGCATGGTGCTGGTACCGGGCGCTTTGATACCAATAAATTCATGCGAATGGGCCAAAACTCTTTCACCCGGCAACAAGACAATTATCTTGTGTTCTTCCGGGATATTGTTAAATAGTGATCTAGCGTTGGCTTCACACCATTCGATATGGGCTGTTGCTCGGTGTGGGCCGTCAAAATACCGAGCAACATCACGTTCGTCAACCGGATTATAGATACCCTTAGCCGTAACTCGCTCTGTCCGGTAATACCATTCGCCCAAGGTCACGTCGTAACTACTTCCGGCTAAGTGGTCTTTTATAAACGGATGAATGACGATGTGCTCATCCTCAAGCGCTTCTAGTATTTGTATGTTGCTGTAGACGCCAAAACCGTCCACGTTCCCCTCCAAAGTCTGAGCTCAAGTCTAAGGAGGTTTATACTAATCAGCAAGCATTAGCGGTATAAATTGAGTCAAATTGATTTGGCTATTCGGCGAGTCCTAAAAAATCGTTAGAGTTGTATTCTTTTAATAGATCGCCAACCAACAAATCCTGATACAAGGCTTTAACAAGCTCGGGCAGGGCTTCGGGGCGAGCGTCGCTAATAACGGTGGTGTCGACGGTTATTTCTCGCCGGTGTTCTTCCGTGATATCAGCCAGTTCTCTCTCCGGCAGATCGGCTCGAACCAATTTGATCAGGATACCGCGGTTTTGGCGAATAACACTGGCGTCATATGGATATCTAACGCCACCGACGACGACAAGCTTGGTGCCATTTTGCCGGGCCTGAGTTATCAGCCGTTCAATATGGTCGAACCAAATTCCGGAATCGACCCGGTGAACCAAGAAACCGCCAATCCACTGCAGGATAGTTCGGTGTTTGTCTTTGTTGTCGATGACAATCGCTTTGCCGAGCGGAATAACACCTTGGCGGATCAAATTAAAGTGCATGAACAACTTGTAATAGTATTTTGATTCGCCTAACACCTGGTCATGCGTTATATGCAATTGATTACCAGTAGTCGGTTTGATTTGATGCGAGACCACCCTGGCCAAGTCGTCCAGCCACCGATTGAGCAGCCCGTAATCGAGCGGATCGACTAACAAATCCTTAGGGAATGTCGCGAACCACTCGTTAGCCACCTCGGCAATGATATCCGATGGCTCGATATGCAGCGAAGGAGTCTCCAGCGCGATTAAAGCATTGGCTAGCGTGGTTTTGCCGTGCCCTATCGGGCCGGTAATACCAAAAAGTCGCATGTGCTTAAGTATAGCTGATGCCGCCGTTGACTAAGCTCAATGTTCGAAAAAAGTTGCATAAAACCGGTCCTGAGGTGTCACCGTTCGCCAATTAGAGCTTGAACTTTAGGCTCGGGCCCATGGTAGTGGTGACAAAACTCGAGAGCACGTAGCCGCCGCTTATCGAGCTCGGCTTGGCGGCTTTGACCGCGGCTAACACGGCTTCGGCGTTAGGCATAAGCTTGTCTGGTCCGAAACTGACTTTACCAATCGGTATATGGACGTTACCGTTGGCGTCCACCCTAAATTCCACCTGTCCGGCTTTGGCTAGCTTAACAGCCGCCGGAACGTTTTTGGTTACCGTACCGCTTTTGGGATTGGGCATAAGTCCCTTTGGACCAAGCAGCTTCGCGAATCGTCCAAGCTGGCTCATTAACTGCGGTGTCGCGATTAGGACGTCAAAATCTAGATCGGCTTTTTCCAGCTTATCAAGTAGTTCTTTTTCGCCGACAAAATCGGCGCCAGCGACTTTGGCCTTGGCTTGATCGTCAGGTTCGGCAAAAACGGCCACGCTAAGACTCTTGCCGGTGCCGTTCGGTAAAGCCACCGACTCGCGGATATTTTGATCTGCTTGTTTTGGGTCAACAGCCAGCCGAACATGTAGCTCGACAGTTGCGTCAAATTTGACGGCTGAAGTTTCACAAGCTAGCTTAAGAGCGTCCTTTAACTCATAATCTTTGGCTTTATCAATCTTTTCAGCAGCTAGCCGGTAGTCTTTTGAGCGGCGTTCAATCTTTGGGCGAGTGGCCGGAACCGGGCCTTTTTTAGGCATGTCAACCGGTGGTTCGGGTTGGTCTGCTGGCTCGCCCCGTTTTCTGGATTCTTTGGCCGCTTTGATATCGGCTTCTTCCAGGCCTTTTTTGCTGCGTTTACCCGCCTTCGCTAAAGCTTCGACCGGCCCGCCGGCTTTGGCTGTGCTAGGAGTTGGGGGTTGGGCGATGGTAGATGGCTTTGGTTCTTCCGCTGTTGCCGGCGGTTTATCGATCGGCGCTTGCTTGGTCGGCTTGACCTGAGCTGCTTCAATGGCTGCCCTGATATCGGCGATTTTATCCTTAGGCGCTAATTTAAGGCCTAAAGCCTTAGCCTCTTTTAACCAGTCCTGTTTAGTCTTTGCCATTTATTACTCCTTTCGTGGTACAAGTGGACGCCGTTTAATGCGCCCTCCCACAAAAAAATTATTATTGTTCGACTTCCACACCCATGCTGCGGGCGGTGCCGGCGACTTGGCGCATGGCCTGCTCAATATCCTCGGTGTTCATGTCTTTCATCTTTCCTTCGGCGATTTGTCTGACCTGATTCTTACTAAGTTTGGCGACTTTCTCATCATGCGGCCGGCCAGAGCCCTTCTCCACACCAGCGGCCTTTTTAATAAGGTCATCAGTGGCCTGAGATACGACCCGCCATGTCATGCTGCGGTCCTCGTAAATCCTGATGTGAACCGTCACCGTTTGGCCCTGCAGCTCTTTGGTTTGCTCGTTGAATGGGTTGATAAAGTCCATCATGTTGACGCCGTATTGGCCCAGAGTAGAGCCGACTGGCGGTCCGGCACTGGCTTGCCCGCCCGGGATACGCATTTTCAGATTAGCTGTGATTTTTTTACCGTTTGCCATAATTTAGACCTTCTTTACCTGCAGGCCATCAAGCTCGACCGGGGTTTCCCGGCCAAACATGTTGACCAGCACCTTAATTTTGCCTTTTTGCTCGTCGATTTCATTGATCGAGCCGTCAAAACCTTTGAACGGCCCGTCGATTATGTTGACGACTTCGCCAACGGTGAAATCGATTTTATGCTTAGGATCCTGGACACCCATGCGCTTTTTGATCTTTTCCATTTCCTCGTCGGATACCGGAGTTGGTTCTGTGCCGCTGCCGACAAAACCAGTGACATTCGGGGTATTTCTGACGATGTACCAAGCGTCCTCGCTCATTTTCATCTGGACTAGAACGTAACCTTGGAAGATACGTTTTTCAACGACTTTGCGTTTGCCGTTTTTGATCTCAATTTGCTTTTCTTTGGGTACTAGGCAGTCAAAGATCTTGTCCTTCATATCCAAGCTGTCGGCCCGCTGCCGAATACTTTCGGCGACTTTTTCTTCATAACCGGAGTAAGTGTGGATGGCGTACCACTGTTTAGCTGAGTCATAGCGTTTCCCACTCATAGGAATAGCCTTTCAGCCAATTGCTTATAGCCGATATCGGCCGCCACAATAACCGCGGCAAAGACGACGCTAAAAACAAAAACAGCTATCGTTAACCGCCACGACTCGCGCCGGGTTGGCCAGGTTACTTTTTTTAGTTCGGCAAAAGACTCGCGGAAATAGCGCGGCGAACGAGGCTTAAGGCGCCTTAATTGAAACTTTGAACCGGGTGATTTCTTGTCACCTGATCGGTTTTGGCGTTTCAGCCGAGAAGCCAATTTACTCCTCAACGAGGGTTTCTGCGGTGTGGTCGTAGCCACGGTGGTACTCCCAATTAAAAAGTCTCCTTGGAAGAGACTGTCAAGAGAATATTAAACGCATCGGCTACTTCTGTCAATAGGCCGATTTACCACCGAATAGCTGTTATGCTTATTAGTGAATGTTAATCGGTCTTATCGGTCTATTTATCAGCTGGTGGCTCTATGCGGTTGGATCGAAGCGCCAAATCGGATTGCTTTTGAGCGCTTTGCCTCTAATATTGCTGGCGGTTGGTATCGACACGGGCGACTGGGCCTTGATTGGTCTGGCCGGCGGTCTGTTCGTCAGCCATACCCGACTGCTAGTGGGGCGTTATGGCCAACGGCGGACAACACGGGTTCTACGGCGAAGCTGGCGCCGGGCAACCATAATCTATCTGGTGGTTATTCTAGCCGGCCAGCTATCCGCCGATTTAACGGCCGAGCTTTGGCTCCAAGGACTGGCCGTAGCCTGGTTACTGTTTAGCGTAAGGTCATTAAGCCTGACCGCTTTTAGGATTAGCCGGTACAGCTACCGGCCGATCAAGCTATCAAACACTAAGTTGCCAACGGTCACACTTGCGATCCCGGCCAGGAATGAGACCCATGCGCTGACCGATGCTCTGCGCTCGGCCGTGTCGTCGGATTATGCCAAGCTAGAAATTCTCGTCTTGGACGATTGTTCCCAAGACAGTACACCGGAGATTATTAAGTCATTTGCGCACGACGGAGTACGGTTTATCCAGGGGCAAGTTCCTAGCGCAGGTTGGGTCGGCAAAAACAACGCCTACGAACTGCTGCTGAATGAAGCCAGTGGCGACTATGTTTTATTTGCGGGTGTTGATATCAGGTATTCATCCGAATCAATCACGCGTACGATAACGGCGGCAATTAGCCGCGGAGCTCAATTTGTTTCGTTAATGCCACAACGGCGAGCCTACGATCCAGTTTCAAGTGCCCTGCGGCCCCTAAGATACTTTACTGAATTGGCATTCGCCGAATGGCCACTGATGAGCTCGGCTTGGCTGGTCGAGCGCGAGTGGTTGCTTAAGCAAGGCGGATTTAGGGCGCTGCGACGTGAAATCGCGCCGGAGCAGGCGCTGGCTAACGCTGCCCGCACAACCGGAACCTATCAATTCTTGCTCGCTACGCCTGAACTGGGATTGACTACTCGTAAGCGCTTAAACAGCCTGTATGAAACCGCCGTAAGAAAACTCTACCCGGGCGAGGGCAAAGAACCAGTCTGGACGATCTTGGTCGGTCTGGGCTATGCCATGTCCGCCGGTCTGCTAATTTTTAGCCCTTATATTAAAGATCCGATCGCCGCCGCCCTGTTATCTTTGGGGGCACTGCTACTGTGGTTGAGCTATATCCTAAGCGAGCTGGTCTTGCAGCCTAAATTTTGGTTGCTCAGCGGCTTGAGCCTGCCCCTTAACCTCTTGGTTGAAGCCGGTCTCAATCTTGTCTCTATGATTAGGTATGAGTTTGGCCGGGTCGACTGGAAGGGCCGGAACGTTTGTATACCGGTTATGCGCTGGCCGCGGTCGGTCGATCGGTCTCGGACTTCGAACCAACGGTAAGACTGAAAGTCGACCCAGCGTTAAGTTGGCTCTTAACATCAATTTTCCCATCGACCTTTGACGCCAACTTGGCGGTGACATACAGCCCCAGGCCGGTGCCACTACTTTCTCTGGTGCGGTAGTCCTCTGAGCGGAAGAATTTTTCAAACAGCCGTTTTTGATCACTTGTGCTGATGCCGATGCCTTGGTCAGTTACACCGATCCTGACTTTATCCGTGCCTTCATTTAGGAGCGTTATGGTAATTTGGCCTTGCTTGGTGTACTTGAGGGCGTTGGTTAAGAAGTTTTGTAATATCTCCTGAATATACAGGCGATTGTTATAGATTATATGTGGTTCTACCATCGGCTTTTCATATTTTAATTCGAGGCCTTTACCCTTGGCCTCGATTTCATAACTCTTGATCGTATCAGCCACTAATACAGACGGATTAATGCTCTCCAGTTGAGAGCTGACATCGGTCCGTTCGGCTCTTGCCAGCGAAGCTAAATCATTTATTAAATCGGCTAAATAAACCACCTGGGAATGGGCTTGACCCAAAGCCTCGACGACTTTAGCCGGCGGTGAATCGGCCTTGCTCAACAGCAACTGAGCATTACTGACTTTGCCTTCGGTGATTGTGACAGGAGTTCTAAGCTCATGGCTGACGACGGCGACAAATTCGTCGCGTTCTTCTTCCAGAGATTTTTGTTTGGTGATGTCCTGCAAGATAAGCGTGAAGCCTTTTTCCGTTCGGTCGCCCTGCCCGAGTTTAATCGGCGTGACGTTGGTGTAAAGATTGGCAAAATCGTCCTGACCGTAAATGATCTTGATGTCCGAACGTCTGATAGTCCGATCGGCGGTTTTGGCCTCGGTTATTAGGTTCACGGTCCGGCCTTCATCGTCAACCAGCTTCCAAACGCTGTCAAGCGCCTTGCCCTCGATGGAAACATTAGTGTTTATCAAGTCTAAGGCAGCGCCGTTATAGGTCTGAATGTTGCCGTCTTCATCAGTCGCAATGACGGCGTCGCCGATATTATTGATCAAAGACAACAGTCGCTGGTGCTCAACCTCCAGGTTTTTGCCGGTAATGGTCCGGCTGACTAACTGAGTTTTATCCAGCTCCACCAGATCGGAGGTCAGGAGGTTTAAAAGCAAAAACACGCCTAAATACGCCAGCAG
Source organism: Candidatus Saccharimonadales bacterium (assembly GCA_036397795.1). Classification (NCBI taxonomy): domain Bacteria; phylum Candidatus Saccharimonadota; class Candidatus Saccharimonadia; order Saccharimonadales (SeqCode); species Saccharimonadales bacterium (SeqCode). Next base: position 24,058 of record DASWIF010000005.1, on the reverse strand, counting down.
TTCGGCAAACGACTCCCAACTGACGGTCTGGCTATTAAGTAAAAATATCGTCACCATCGCCATCAACCCGAAAAGGGTCGAGATGAAAAATCCCGAGCGTTTATAGGCAAACGTCGCCATGCTGGTTAAGGCCACGGCCAAAAATATCAGCGGCGATAGCGGTTGGCCGAGCAGATAAATCACCCCAGCCAAAGCTAGCAATTGCAGCAGCCAGATCAGCCAGAAGGCCAAGCCGCTAAAAGAGGCAGGCCGCTGGCGCATAATTGCCAGCAGGCAAAACAACAGGATCAGCCCACCTAACAACAAGGCGGTTAGGCCGAGGCTGTATTCCTGCCCAAGACGAAAGGCCAATGGGACAAATATCAGCAGGCCGGCAACCAGTTGCCGACGGCTGGACAATAGTTGCCTTAATGAATTGAGCTCCGGTTGATCCACTGGCAGTTATTATAAAGCACAAGCGTCACCGGCTAGTAGTACAGATGCCAACGCCTTAGCTGGCGCCGGCGGCTGGCAGCGTCGGGCATGATTGACTCTAGCTGGTGATGAAACCCTGCCCCGTGGTTGGCTGCAACCAGATGGGTTAGTTCGTGACAAATAACATAATCGATTAGCCCTAAAGGCAGCCGGACAAGCTGTGAATTCAAGCTGATTGTACCGGCGGCCGTACAACTGCCCCACCGCGAGCGCATGAACTTAATTTGAATCTCCCTTGGCTGGTCGAGCTTGAATTCAGTCGCCAGAGCATTTAGCCGCAGGGGCAGCTGATCTTGAGCCAGCTTAAGCAGGCTGGTTTTTATCAACGTTCTGGCGGCGAGATAGCCTGGCCAATACTCACTGCCTGTTGGTAGGCTGAGGCTAATATCGCCACCTATACTTACGGCCTTAAGCGGTCCGTAGCGATAACTGATCGGGATGTTTGGATGAATCGGGTTGAGGGCAAAGTCATAAAGTTGGCTATGCTTCCGTCGCTGTTGGCTTATCCACTGGGCTTTGGTTTTGACAAACCGATCTATCACGCTGGCCGGAGTCAGCCTAGGCGCCCTGACGAGCAGAGTTAAGTCCGGTTTTACACGTAAGCTAATCCGGGAAGTCCGGCCGCGGGTCAGCTCGAAGCCGGTCAGCGAGTTACCGGACAGTCTCATTTCTTTGGCCGGACAAGCGGCGGCTGAAGTCAACCCGACCTTTAGCGATGGGATTGGCGTCAATTAGACCTAATTTGTTTAGTCTCAACTCGACAATGCGGGCCTGCTGGGCAAATGCATGTTTTCCGCTAATTACCTGGCAGGATTCACGGTCGAGATTTAGGGGGCCGACGGAGTTGGCTAATCGCTCGAAAGAGGTTGGACTCAGGCCCGGCGAATAACGGTCGTCTAAGCGCCGGCGGTCGCGATTGACGGCTCGATAACGCGCGGTGTCGAGATCGATCTGAGCCCAAACGATCATGAAGTTTGCTTGGTAAGACCGAGCTAAATACGAAACTTTGTGCCGCAGAGCTTGGGTCGGTAGGCACATATCAAATACCACCGAACCGCCGGTCTTTAAAACCAACTCGCAAGCATACTCGCACAACCGCAAAACCGTGTTGTTCTCGGATGGTGAATAGACCGGATCATCATACAGTTCGTAACGTACACGGTCACTACTGACATGGGCCATGCTATGCCGCTCGCAGAACTGTCGGGCAAAAGCCGACTTGCCGGCTCCGGGCCAGCCATGCATCAGGAGTAAAAGTGGTTGATTTAAGTCAAGTTGAGTCATTTGTTAATGGTTAAGTTTCCTGGCAGGGGCACGTGGAATCGAACCACGATCTGCGGTTTTGGAGACCGCTATACTTGCCATTGTACTATGCCCCTCTTTTAAGCCACGATTGGCTTTAACCCGGCCCGACAAACGGAGGCGTACACCCCTATTAGCAACCGAGCAGAGTTAGTATAACAAGGATTGCCGCCTTTAACCGTTGTTGCTATCAGCGGCTATTGAGGTAATGCTTAAATCGGCTTATACTTTTACCAAATAACAAAGAGAATCAACGGGTGAAAATCTTGATGCTTGGGTGGGAACTGCCACCCCACAACAGCGGCGGTTTGGGTGTGGCCTGTTATGAAATGTGTCGAGCACTGGTTAAAGACGGCGCCACAATTCAATTCATCGTCCCTTATACGGCTCAACACGACATTGACTTCATGACGGTCACGGCGGCTAGCCCCCAGGACGCGGTCGAGGTGATGTTGGCCGGCGGGGCGTATGATTCCGCCTGGTTTATTCAAAGTACCCGTGACGGCCAGGTTGTTGGTCACTCGTTATACGAGCAACAAACGATTTATGAGCAGAGCGTTGATCGGCTGGTTGACATTAATGAATTCGACATTATTCACGCCCATGACTGGCTGACTTTTCGTGCGGCCATCAAACTTAAACGGCGGTGTCATAAACCGTTAATTGTCCACATCCACGCCACCGAATACGATCGCTCCGGTGGGCGTCAAGGCAATAATCTGGTGCGGGAGATTGAATACCAAGGCATGATGATGGCCGATAAAGTAATCGCCGTCAGCCAGGCTACCAAACGAGTCTTGGTCGAGGAATACGCCATCCCAGCGACGAAGGTCGAGGTCGTTCATAACAGTATCAATCTCTCAGATTGGCCGCCAGACCATAGCCTGAATGTCTATAGCTACATCGAGCTGCTCAAGCAGCACGGTTATAAAGTCATCGTTAACGTTGGTCGATTGGTCATCCAAAAGGGCCTGACCCACCTTTTGCAGGCCGCCCAGCGGGTACTTGAGTATCAACCCAAGACGTTATTTTTGATTGTCGGTTCCGGCGACCAGTATCAGGAGTTAATCGAGTTGGGAGCCGAACTGGGCATTAGTCAAAACTTGTTATTTACCGGCTTTCAACGCGGTAAAGCGGTGGATGATGCCTACCGGGTGGCCGATTTATTCGTCATGCCCTCGGTCTCAGAACCGTTTGGCATAACACCACTTGAAGCCGGCGCCCGAGGTGTGCCATCGCTGATATCGAAACAATCCGGCGTAAGTGAAGTCATGGGCCACGCTTTACGAGTCGACTACTGGGACGAGCAAGAAATGGCCAACCAAATCGTGTCGGTGTTGCGCTCCGACGCTCTGCGCCAGACTATGGCCGATCTGACGGCGGCCGAATTGTCCGGACGGTCCTGGCGGGATGCGGCTGATCGTCTTCAAACCGTTTATAAATCCGAGTTGACCAGCCAGCGATGAAGCGCTCAATCTGCCTCTATCTCCATGTCCATCAACCGTATCGGCTGCGTCACTACACGATTTTTGACATTAATGCCAACCACGATTACTTTGCCGACAATTCTCAAAATTTGGGCCAGTCGAACCCTGAGATCATCAAAAAGGTGGCCGAAAAATCCTATCTGCCTACCAATCAATTATTGCTTAAACTGTTGCGTGAATTACCCGAGTTCAGCTTGAGTCTATCATTAAGCGGCCTCGTCATCGAACAACTAAAAGCGTGGCAGCCAGAAGCCTTGGAGAGCTTCAAAGAACTGGTGGCTACCGGTCGCGTTGAGATCTTAGCAGAATCTTATTACCACTCGCTGGGATTCTTTTTTGACCGCGCCGAGTTCGAACGGCAGGTTGAGCAACACCGCCAGCTTATTAAAACCGAGTTTGGCCTGGAAACGACGGCTTTTAGAAACACCGAACTGGCTTATAATAACGAACTTGGCGTCTGGGCCGAACAAAATGGTTACGAGGCGGTGATTACCGAAGGTTGGGATCCGATATTAACCTGGCGCAGTCCAAATTTTATCTACCGTCCGCTCGGCACCAGTCGGATCAAATTGCTATTAAAGAACTACAAGTTGAGCGATGACATTGCTTTTAGGTTCTCCGACACCAGCTGGAAAGAATGGCCGCTAACGGCTGACAAGTTTAACGCCTGGATCGAAGCCATACCAGCCGATCAACCGCTGATAAATTTGTTTATGGACTATGAAACATTTGGCGAACATCAATGGCACAGCACCGGTATTTTTGAATTTCTAAATGAATTCCCACGCCAATTAACGGCCATGGGGACTAAGTTTATGACCATCACCCAGGCGGCCCGTAATTTCGATGCGGTCGACGACCTCGATATTCATTCGACCATCACCTGGGCTGACACCGATCGGGATCTGTCGGCCTGGTTAGGAAACGGCATGCAGCAGGAGGCCAACAAATTTGTCTACAGCCTGTCCCAAGCTGTGGCCAAATCAAACGATGCCCAGCTAAGAGCTGATTGGCGAAAACTGACGACGTCTGACCATTTTTACTACATGTGCACCAAATGGTTCAAGGATGGCGACGTTCACGCCTACTTCTCACCTTACGACACGCCCTATGAGGCCTTTATGAACTATATGAATGCCTGCCATGATCTCAAAGCCCGGTTGCTAGAATCGGGAGATGAGCGGTGAGCCGGCCGGTTTTTCTCAGCAACGGTTCGATGGCGGTTGGTCTCAATCGGTTCGGCCTAGTCAACGACCTGTACTACCCCTATGTCGGTTTGGAGAACCATGTCGGCAATAAGGACTTGTTTCACCGTGTCGGCCTGTTCGTCGACGGTACCATAAGTTGGCTCGGAGACGTCGGCTGGGAAGTGACGGTAGATTACCGGCCGGATAGCCTGATCAGCCAAGTGTCGGCCCAAAACGACGGACTCAAGATCAAACTAGAGTTTAGTGATTTTGTTGACAGCCAGCGCAATGTTTTCGCCCGGCAAATAGCCTTGACCAACCAGGCGACGAACCGGCGCGACATTAAGCTGTTTTTGCACCAAGTGTTTAGGATCAGCGACTCCCAGCGAGATGATACCGCCCAGTACTTACCTGAAGAGCAAGTAGTCATGCACTATAAAGGTCGTCGCGTGTTTGTTATCAGCGGCGAGCTAGCCGATGCCTCGACATTTGACCAACACGCCATCGGCTTAAACGGCATCGAGGGCCATACCGGTACCTACGCCGATGCGGCCGACGGCGAGTTGAGCGGTAACAATGTCGAGCACGGCCGAGTTGATTCAACTCTACGCTTTAGCCTTAATATTGATGCCAACTCAACTGGAACGCTCAATTATTGGATCGCAGCCGGCGCGTCACAAAAAGACGCTCTCGATGCCCACCGGCAGTTCGTTAATAAGCAACTCAATGACCGTCTGGAGGACACCCAGGCTCATTGGCAACAGTGGCTAGCGGTAGCGGCTAACCAACTGCACAAAGTCGACCCTAAATACCACCAGCAGACATTGAAATCGCTGTTAATTATTAAATCCCACATTGATCGGCGCGGCGCCGTGATTGCATCGGGCGACAGCGAGATGCTCAATTATACGCGGGATTACTATAGCTATTGCTGGCCGCGTGACGCCTGTTATGTGTTGTGGCCGCTGATCCGGCTAGGTTATAAGGACGAACCGCGAGCCTACTTTGAATTCGCTCGAGACGTCATACATCCGGATGGTTATCTGATGCATAAATACCAGCCCGATCGAGCAATTGGCAGCTCTTGGCATCCGTATCTCAACTCCGGTCGGCCGGAATTGCCGATTCAGGAGGATGAAACCGCCATTACCCTGTTTTTGCTCGGTGAATATCTCAAGCATACCAATGATAAAGACTTCGTTTTAGGCCTGTACGATACCATGGTTCAGCCGATGGCAAATTTTATAGATAGTTTCATTGATTCTGCCACCAAACTGCCACACGCTAGCTACGATCTGTGGGAAGAAAAGTTTATGACTACGACCTATACCACGGCAGTAGTCCATGCCGGCTTGCAAGCCGCGGCAGAATTAGCGGAAAAATTCGAATACCCGGACGATGCCATCCGTTGGCGAACGGTCGCCGATGATATTAAACAGGCCGCTCGCGAAACTCTGTTCAACCATGACATTCGCTATTTTTATAAAGGCTTCTTGCTCGGTGAGAACGACATGTTGTCGTTTGATCCAGTCATCGACGCGTCATCCTTATATGGCGCTGTTATGTTTGGGCTATATGATAAAGACGACCCCTACGTCAAGCAGGCAGTGGACACGCTTAAGGCGAGGCTGGTTGATAAAACCCCATCGGGCGGGGTGCCGCGTTATGAATCCGATCATTACCATGCCGTTAAGGCCGGTGTCAGCAATCCTTGGTTTGTCACTACCTTATGGTATGCCCAATACTTGATTGATCAGCAGGATAAAGAGACGGCAGCCGACATTCTTGGTTGGACGCAGCGTCACATGCTGACTAGCGGCGCTCTGCCGGAACAGCTTCATCCTTATTCCGACCAGCACCTGTCGGTTGAGCCGCTGATTTGGAGCAGCGCCGAATTTATTAATACTGCCCTGGATATTTCGGAATGACATCAAATACTGGCAAAATTTTTAAAGGCCTAGCTAAACGACATCACCTCAGCTTAATCACTGACGCGCCGAGTCACGAGCTCTCACCCGATAAAAACAGCTTGCTAGTTAACCGATTTGCCCGCGATTTATTTACAGTCCACGGTCTGATCTATAACCGAGAATTCCGAGTAATCAGCCGTCAGATGGACTTGCCTCAGCCCGCTACCCGACCAGTCTCTCAACAGCTGTACATTATCAGCTGTCCGCTGCCGACTGAGTCAAAAGCTTGGCTGCTATCGACCGGGCTTAAAGATGAGCCGATATTTGGCTATTTTCGCCATTTTTTCCGCAGTGAGCCCCAACAACTAGACGGGCATCTATTATTTAGCCTTGAGGCCGAAACCAACCAACGCTGGCTACCAATCATCGGCCTACTACCAGCCGCCGCTAACCTGGAGTTAAGTGGCCAGAATCTTAATTTTTTCGTAGTTGATTCACCTAAGGATGCCAATATTATGGAACACCAGTTGAGACTGGTCGATCAGATTGCCGCCCGCTTAGGTTAAGCTTTACTCGTTGCGGCCGAGGTTTTTCTTGGTCTCAACGTATTTAACGTGACGCCTGATAGTCGGATCGTATTTTCTCAATTCAAGTTTATCGGGCGTATTTGTCGTATTTTTGCGGGTAATATAAGTCCGATGCCCGGATTCTTCCGACACCAGACCGATTATCTTTCTCTTGGTACTTTTCTTAGCCATAGACTTTGTAGTTTAACAATATTTCAGTAATTTAACAAGGGTGGCAGCCGGATTAATCCCCGACGGCCCACTTGGAGCCCTGAGCGAGGGTTGAACTCGCGACCTCATCCTTACCATGGATGCGCTCTACCACTGAGCTATCAGGGCCTAGTTGCTCCATTTGGTGCTGGGGGAGGGATTCGAACCCCCGAAGGCGTAAAGCCGTCAGATTTACAGTCTGATGCGTTTGGCCGCTTCGCTACCCCAGCGCTGATTGAGAGATAGCAATGTCGCTTATCCTCAACGCTCGTCAGCATAGCTGATTCACCTTCGGTGAACAAGCAGTCTGCGTTATTTTGTTTTGGCCCGATGGCTATCGAACAAACTGGAGCCGGTGGAGGGATTCGAACCCACGACCTACGGTTTACAAAACCGCCGCTCTAACCAGCTGAGCTACACCGGCCCGCCAGCTCATCCATTTTAGCAGAAGCAAACAGAGGTGCCTACATTACGACTTTGCGCGGCTGGTGGATACGCTTGGGTCGATTTAGCGGCATAATAAGCTGTTTTAGTTTCTGCTTTATCTCTTCGGCCAGCTCGTCCTCGCCGGTTCGCTCATAGGCATCGGCCAACAGTTTGTAAGTCTGTGGATTCGGCTCGGCTTCGACCGCCTGTTCCAGCGCTTCCAACATGCGTTTGACCTTGCCTAGTTTCTCCTGGACTTTGGCGTAGGCCACGTACCTGGCGGCCAAACCGCCTTCTAGCTCCAGCGCGTTCTCGAACGCCTGCGCGGCTTTTTCATAACTGTGAGTCTCGTAATAAATTAAACCCAAGTTATGCAGGCTAGAGGGGTTGGATTCGATGCTAGAAGCAATCTCAAAGCATTCGATAGCATCTTTGAATTCCTTTTGTTTGGCATACAAGATGCCCAAGCGATTATAGGCCGCTGCGTTTTTCTCGTCGAACCGCAAGATTGTAAGTAAGGCTTTTTCAGCCCGCAGATATTGTTTGGAACGCAAACTAGCCTGGGCATCGAGCCACAGTTTTTGTAACCGGTGCGATAAGGCTTTAGACAGCGGCTGTAGACTTTTTTCGGTGCGGTTGGCCACAATCCAAGCCAGAAAACCGAGACCAACAACCAATAAAACGGCTAACATATTCATATGATTATACCCACCTTAGCTCCTAAATTCGAGCAATAGCCAGTCGATTGAGAGTTTAGCATTGGCCCCACTGATTAACAGCTCCTTAGCCCTGACCGCCGCTGCCAAGCGATTAAGCCACTGGCGATGCTCTTTGCCGGGAACATGACGCAGCGCAGCCCGGCTCAGGTGGGCAAAGTGGTCACTTAAGCTCAAGGCTTGTTCGCGCTCGGCCGATGCCGCTTGGGCGGCAATCAAGGCATCTGATAATCGCAGCTCAAGCAGCGCCTGGTAATCTACTGCAGTCGGCGCTACTAGCATTTGGTTAGCTAAGATACTGTCGCCCCTACTGAGGTAAAAAAGCTTGGTCAACTGTTTGGCGTCATTCGATTTTACTTTGCGGCTGAAGTCAGCCAGGTTATCGGGTTTAACTCGGAATACTTGACAGCGGGACACTACCGTTTTGAGCAACCGACTGCCTCTGGTCGTGGTCAGAAGAAAACTAACGTGGCGCGGCGGTTCCTCTAACAGTTTTAAAAAGGCGTTTTGGGCCGGCAGAGTCATGGTGTCGGCGGACTTGACAACCACAAGCAATCGGTTTTTGCCGCCCCGACGATAGCTGGTGCGGCTGTATAACTGTCGGATAGTGGCAATCTTTATGCTGCCTTCATCAGGGTTGACGATAGCGAATTCAGTTTGTTCATCCTTTGACAGCTCGATCGTAACCTGCTTGGTTAGATCATCTAAGCTGGCCAGACTGGGTGCCGACAGTAAGAATGCGTGATGATCATCTGATCTTATGGCTTGGACCAAGTTCGGCGCTAAGTCCACCGGTTTAGCTCCACTGAAAAATCGGCTGGTATGGGACTCTTCAGGTCATAATCGCGACCACCAAGCGAGAATTTGAGCCGCTCGGCGTGGAGCATCAGACGACTAGCTTTGGCGCCGCCGTAAAGCGGATCGCCGATTATCGGATGGCCGATACGGGTAAGATGAACCCTTAACTGGTGGGTCCGGCCGGTTTGAGGACGCAACCGGATAAGGCTGGCTGCCGAATATGCCTTAATCAATTTAACCCCAGTTACCGCGGCTTTGCCGTCCGGCCTAATCGCAAATTTGGCCGGTTGGCCCGTGTGGCGGCCGATTGGCAGATCGATCACCAACTCGGCTTGTCCTAAATGACCGCCGACCAGTGCTAGGTACGATTTACTCACCCGTCGGCTGGCAAACAAGCGTTGCATCCGCTGCTTAACTGCCACTGTGCGAGCTAATATGATCACACCTGAGGTCAGCCGGTCTAGCCGGTGGACAATTCCGGCTCGGTTGTCGTCTTCAAACTCAACGAACGGCCGGGCCTCGTCGGCCAGAGTCCATTCCGCGGCCAGCTGGCCCTTAGCGTGGGTCAACAGTCCGGCCGGTTTATCAAAAGCGATGACTGACTGGTCCTTGTAAATTATCGGCACGGGCTGGGCCGGCGGCGTCAGTTCCGGTAAGTCAGCTGTAATTTTTGCTTGGGCCCGAACTTTGGCGGCCGGATCGGTTACGTTGGTGCGGCCGACTTTGACCCGGCCTTGTTTGATCAGCCGTTGCCAGTTAGTCCGAGAGTAGTCCGGTGAACTGTTAGCGAGGATCCGATCCAGCCGACCAGTCGTCGCCGCTGTGATCTGTCGTCTACTCACGGCCGCAAACCAATAGCTTGCTGGACTTTAAATAATGTTTGGTTGGCGGTTTGGCTCATGGCCGCCTCAGAGGCTTCCAGTTTGGCTAAAACCGCAGCTTTATCAACTGATTTCAACTTGATTTGAAATTCAGTCAAAAACTCACTTACTTGTTGCCCTACGTATTTTTTTAAAGCTCTGTAATCAGACCGGCCTTGCCACTCGGCCAATACCTTAGTGGCCGGTGTAGCGGCCAGCAAAGAGCTAATCTGCAGCAAGTTGGTGACCCCCGGCTGCAGCTCCCAGTCCCAGTGGATGGCGTTCAGGCTGTCGGTGGTGGCGGCCATGACTTTGGCTCGTCCGTCGGCTGGTTTATCGCTTAGCAGGATGGTGCCGGCCGGGTCAGTCACACTTTTGCTCATCTTATTGGTCGGCGAACGCAACGAGCGGATCCTGACGCCTTCCGTCCGCTTGACGAATTTAAGCTGTTTATCAATCGGTTCGGGTAACGTTAGGACCGGGCCAAATTTCTGATTGAACCGATCACCTAAGTCTCGGGCGAACTCGAGATGTTGCTGTTGGTCGTCACCGACCGGAACCCACTTGGCGCCATACAACAAGATGTCTGCCGCCATTAGGACCGGGTAATCAAACAGCCCGGCACTGACACTTTTATGTTTGAGCTCATCGGCCTTTTCCTTGAACTGGGTCATCCGCTTGAGCTCGCCGTAATAGGCAAAGTTATTAAGAATGACAGTTAATTCGGCATGCGCCGGAATATAACTTTGGCGGTAGAGATAGAAATGCTTATCGCCGAGCGGTATACCAGCGGCGATGAAGACTCGCAGGTTATCCATCGTTCGCCGATACAGCTCGGAGTGATTAATCGGCGTGGTGAAACTGTGCAAATCCGGAGCGAACATGTTGACTTGATAGGCGCCGACGTGCCGTCTTTGCAGCGTTGCCATTGGTAAAATCGCTCCCAGATAGTTGCCTAAATGATACTCGGCGTTGGTCCGCAAGCCGGTTAAAATCACAGCTTTCATATTGCCTCTAGTATAACTGATTGGCACCGGCTTACCTCTATATCACTGTCAAAGTAGGCTTGGTTATGACGATCCCTGGAGTAACACTTAGCGTTTGGAGTATTGTTCTTTTTTGCGAGCACTGCGCAAACCGTACTTCTTGCGTTCTTTTTCCCGAGGATCGCGCTTTAGCAACCCGGCTTTCTTGAGAGTTGACCTGAGATCATCATTGAGATCTGATAGAGCGTTGCTGATAGCCAGTTGAGCAGCGCCAACTTGCCCGCCCAGTCCACCCCCCTGAACCAATAATGACACGTCGAACTGACTGTCTTTACCGGTAAGTCGCAAAGGTGTTTTGAGTTCCCAATCCAGCCGCGTGCTGCCGCTTAGATAGTCGATCGCCGGCCTGTCATTAATAGTAATCTCGCCCTTGCCTTTAATCAGTCGCGCTCGCGCGGTAGCACTTTTACGCCGGCCAATGCCGTAGTGGTAGGTTTTATCAGCCATTATTTATCTCTGCCTTAATCGGCTGTTGGGGTTCGTGTTGGTGCTCGGCGCCGGCATACACTTTCAAGCGTGCCAGACGGCCGGCCAGCAGCTTGTTCTTCGGCAACATGCCTTTTACCGCCCCGGATATAAATTTGTCTGTCTGATTGATCAGTAATTCGCCTTTTGAACGTTGCTTTATGCCGCCGGGATAGCCACTATGACGATACTTGCTTTCTTGCTCTTTGCGGCCAGTCAAGGCTGCCTGCTGGGCGTTAATAATAACAACGTAGTCGCCACCGTCGATATGCGGCGTGTAACTAGGCTTTTGTTTGCCGATCAGCAGCTTGGCCGCCGCCACTGCTAGACGGCCGACTGGGACTTGTGCGGCGTCCAGCAGATACCAGCTCCTAGTAACCTCTTTGGCCGATTGTGAATACGTTTTCATGATTTGACCGCTTTTTTCCTAGTCGGGGCTTTAGCTGCTTTGGTTGCAACCGGCTTAGGTTTGGCCGTTTTAAAATCATTGTCAATGTCGTCGACAAACGAGACCGTCGCCATCGGCGCGCCGTCACCGCTGCGCGGTAGGGCCGGTTTTAGTCGCAAGAAACCGCTGGTGCGCTTGAGCTGGGGGGCTACTACCATGGTTAAATGGTGAGCCGACGCGGTTGTGTCGAGCTTGGCCTCAATTAGTCTGAGGTTACTTAATCCGCCCTTTCTAGCCAGGCTGGTCAAGCGTTCAACGTAATGCAGCAGGGTCTTGGCTCGAGGGGTTGTGGTTGTAATCGCGTGGTTTTGTACCAATTGGGTTGCCAGGGTCTTAATCAAAACCCGTCGGGCGTCTTTGGCTCGCGATAGTTTTCGATCAACCGACCGTAGCGCCATCTTTAAAGCTCCATCTCCGCTAATTTATCTTTGACCTCGTCCAACGCTTTGGTACCGAAACCTTTGAGCTCTCTCAGTTCTAGATCGCTCAGCGTAACCAAGTCACGAATTGTTCGAATGTCATTATTCAACAGCGCGTTGGTGGTCCTAGCCGACAAGTTGAGGTCCTCGATCGGTGTCATTAACTCGCCCGAATCCTCCTCGTGGGCGTGCTCCACCGACAACGGCGCACCGGCTTCGACTTTAGTCTGGCCGGCTAGGGCCTGGTATTGGTTTACCAGTATGGCCGCCGCCTCCTCAAAGGCATCACGTGGTGTGATACTGCCATCGGTGTCTATCAACAACAGTAGTTTGTCCAAGTCGGTCATCTGGCCGACCCGGGTATTCGCCACCTTAAACCGCACTCGGCTGACCGGTGAGTATAAGGCGTCAATTGCGATCATATCTGACGGTGTGGACGGATGCCCGCCCTCTTCAATGGCCCGATAACCCCGGCCGGCCTCGACGATGATATCCATTACCAGATTGGTCTTACTATCATCAATGGTTGCGAGGACCAGATCCGGATTGACTACCTCGACATCGGCGTTAACCTTGATATCGCCGGCGGTAACTGCCCCTTTGCCCTTTTTGGTTAAGCGCAAGGTCTGCGGTTCATCGCTAAAAATCTTTAGTCTGACTTGTTTTAGCTTTAACATTATGTCCACGACATCCTCTTTGATACCTGGCACGGTCGTAAACTCGTGTGATACACCTTCAATTTTAAAAGCGGTGACAGCCGCGCCGCCGATGCTGGACAGCAAGACCCGACGAAGACTGTTACCCAAGGTCATACCGTAGCCCCGATGCAGCGGTTCCACGACAAACGTGGCACTGGTGGCCGAGTGATCCTCGACATTTGATAAGACTGGCGTGTGAATGGATTTTGATGACACTGCTTATTGCCTCCTATTTTGAATAATATTCAACGATTAATTGTTCGTTAATGTTAGCCTCGGCGTCCTCGCGCACGGGCAGGCCGGTAACCTCGATCTTAAACTGCTTTTTATTGACCTTCAGCCAGCTGATCGGTACCGTCTCCGCGGCGGCTGTCAACTCATTTAAGTTAGCAAAATAACCCGATGTCCGGCTTTGTTGGCGGACCGATATTTTGTCAGCCGGTTCAACCCGGTAAGATGGTATGTTCAGACGCTTGTCGTTGACTTCAAAATGGCCATGACTGACCAATTGTCGGGCGGCTCTTCGGGAAATTGCGAAACCGGCGCGGTAGATGACGTTGTCCAGTCGGCGTTCTAATAGTTGCAGTAGAACTTCGCCGGACTTACCTCTGCTCTTACCAGCCTCTTTCATCATGCGTCGGAATTGGCGCTCCAGCAAGCCGTAGAGTCGTTTTACTTTTTGCTTTTCTCGCAACTGGACGCCAAACTGGCTGACATTTCGGCGCATCCGGATATTGGGACTTTGGCCGGGCATATTTTGGCGTTTAACTAGAATTTTGTGCGCCTTATTATGCAAAGCATACCCCTCGCGTCGACTTTGCTTGGTAATTGGTGATCGGTCCCGGGCCATTTTAGCCTCGTCTCGGCTTTCTGGGGCGCACCCCGCCGTGGGCAATGGTTGTGACGTCTTTAATGCTCTCAACCACGACCTCGACATTCTGGAGTGCCCTAATAGCCGCTTCGCGGCCCAGACCGATGCCGCCGACAAAGACTTCGACACTAGCTAAGCCAAATTGTTGCTTCGCTTGGTTCAAGGCTTTCTCGCTGGCCACTTGGGCCGCGTAAGCGGTCCCTTTTTTTGAGCCTCTAAATCCGGTTGCTCCAGCGCTGGAGGCGGTCAGGGTATCTCCCTTTTTATCGGTAACCGTAATGATCGTATTATTAAAACTGGCTTGAATATGAACTTCGCCGGCTGCAACGATTCGTTTCTGCTTCTTCTTCGGCTTGACTTTGGTGGTTGCGGTAGTTTCGGCCATGATCTTAAGTCTTGGCTGCCGCTTTGATTGTCAAACCGCCCACAGTCTGGCGCCGACCACGCCGGGTGCGGGCGTTGGTCCGCGTTCGTTGGCCTTTGGACGGCAAATTTAACTTATGCCTGATACCGCGGTAGCTGTTGATATCCTTTAGTCGCTTGACGTTACCAGTTACAATCCGTTGCAACTCGCCTTCAACTGTATGATTGGCGGCCAGTTCTTCCCGGATCCGATTTAGTTCGGTCTCGGTCAAATCTTTAACCCGCGCCTCTGGGTCGACACCGGCTTGATCGAGTATCAACTTAGCTTTACTCGGGCCAATACCGTAAATATAAGTCAGGGCGTGGACCGACTTCTTATCTGTAGGGACAGTGACACCGGCGATTCTGGCCATCAACCTTGCCTTTGCTTGTGTTTGGGCTTGCGTTTGTTAATGACATATAAGCGCCCCTTGCGGCGCACTATTTGATCATCTGGGCTAATCTTTTTGACGCTGGCTTTGACTTTCATAGGCAGTCCTTTAGTTGTGTCGATAAGTTATGCGGCCTTTGGTGAGATCGTAGGGAGTCAGCTCAACCGTGACTTTGTCTCCCGGCACAATCCTAATGTAATACTTCCGCATGCGGCCGGCCATGTGGGCAATGATGGTATGCCCGTTTTCTAGCTCCACCTTAAATTTGGTACCCGGTAAAGTTTCAATAACAGTACCGGCCAGCTCAATGACCTGCTTAGTCTTATTCATAGATAGACAGCGGTGAATTATACCGTGCAATCTGGGACATGTAAACCCCTCTTCTGCACCTTTAACTTGGCCTTGCCAGGCCAAAAGCTTGAGTTTAATACTACCTTGGTATGCGAGTGATGTCAATTATTTTAGGGCTGGTCGTAGTCATACGTCACCATCAAAGCCCTCGATTCGATCTGCCTCAGTGTCTCAATCGCTACCGCTACTATAATCAGTAGCCCCGTACCGCCAATCGTTAGTTGGGTGGTACCGAGAATTTTCTCGACGAAAAATGGCAGTAAGGCCAAGGCGCCTAAACTCATCGAACCAAACAAGTTCAACCGGTTGACAACTCGCTTTAAAAAGCTCTCGGTTTGTCGGCCGGGACGGATACCAGCCACGAATCCGCCCTGTTTTTGCAAGTTTTCGGCGATTTGCTTGGCATTGAAGACGATACTGGTATAAAAATACGTAAATAGCACTACCAATAAAAAGTACACGCTTGGATAGATGTATTGATTGCTGGCGGACAAAGTACTGCCCGTGCCGCCCAATGAAACCGGCGGAGTAAACCAATCAATCAGCTTTTGGCCTAAACTGGCAAGCCAGGCCGTGTCGGCTGAAGTCATCAGTTGGCCGACAAAACTGGGGACGGCCAAAAACGCCACCGCGAAGATAATCGGAATAACTCCGGCCGTTATCAGCTTGACCGGCAGAACTGTATCAACCCCACCGTAGGCTCTGTTTCCTCTGACGCGCTTGGCATAGCTGACAGTTATCACCCGTTGGGCCTCATTAAGTTTAACCACGAAGTAGGTGATAAATATCACCGCCAGGATAAAGCCCACGATAAAGGCTAGGATCGTAAAATTAACTGGCAGCGTAAAGCCAAACAGGGTCGACACGTTACCCCCACCGAAACTGGCGGATAAGGAACTAATAACAACGCTGGCAATTTGCGGCAGCTGGCTGACGATACCGGCAAATATAAGTAAGCTAATGCCGTTACCCACGCCTTGTTCAGTCATAATTTCTCCCAGCCACATCAGTAACATCGAACCAACAGTCAGCGCGCCAATCATTAACGCCCACTGGAAGAAACTCGCCTCGCCGGCGATATCAATGCCGAGTCCGCTGGACGCCTGCTGGCGAATGAGCAGGAGCAGGCCGATCGATTGGATTATAGCCAGCGGCAGCGTTAAGATTCGGGTTATTTGATTAATTCGACGCCGACCGCTCTCACCGTCTTCGTTTATCTCTTCCAGACGCGGTACGGCTTTGGTCAGCAACTGCATAATGATCGAGGCGTTGATATACGGACCCAGCCCCATTAACACAATTGAAAAGTTGGCCAAGGCACCACCGGACAGGAAGTTTATAAAACCGAGCAGATCCTGGCTATTAAATAGATTATCGATCAGCTGTCTCAGTTGGGTCGGTTCGGCAAGGGGGATCGGGATAAAAGCCAGCATACGGTAGACTAGGACCAAACCGACAACAATCATCAGCCGTCGTCGCATATCGCGGTTTTTTAAAGCCTTACGGATGATACTCCAACTCATTTTCCCTCGCTTGGTTTATTTCTTGGACCGGACTCGCTTTGGCCGCTTAACGGCGTTAAAGCTGCCGCCGGCTTTCTCAATTAACGCAATTGCACCAGCGGAAGCTCCTTGCAGTTTAACAGTTTTAGCCGAGCTGAGCTGGCCGCCAACTACAACTTTAACTGGTTGATCAGCACGTTCTGTAATGCCTACTTGATGCAGCGCGACGTTGTCGACGATCTTGGTTTTAAGCCGGTTGAGCTGGCCTAGAGTAACTGTCATTGTTCGCGCTCGGTGAGAACTGAAGCCTGCAAGTTTAGGCAGCCGGGCGCTAAGCGGGTTCTGGCCGCCCTCAAAGCCGGGCCGAACGCCGCCGCCGGTGCGTGAGTTTTGGCCTTTCGTCCCCCGTCCGGCGGTCTTGCCGCGGCCGGCGCTAATACCCCGTCCGGGTCTAACTCGGTTCTTAACTGGCATCAATTTAAGCTCATGTGCCCTCATGACTTACTCCCTGCCTTGGCCGCCGCCTGCTTGGTCTTTACGACTGGCTTAGCCTTGGCTTTAACCGGTTTGGTAGTTTTTATTGGTGGGTGTAACCAATCCTTTTTCGGAACCAGTGAGGTAAAAGCCTCGATCGTAGCGTAAGCGTTGTTGATCTTGTTATTTGAACCGAGCGATTTGCTTAAGATATTCTCAATACCGGTCGCGTCAATAATAGTCCTGACTACACCGCCGGCAATGACCCCAGTGCCGGGCGCCGCTGGTTTGAGCATGACGTGAGCACCGCCGTATTTGATTGTTATTTCGTGGGGAATCGTGCCTTTATCCAGTGGTACTTGCACCAACTGTTTTTTGGCAGTAGCGACCGCCTTGGTAATAGCCGACTGTACGTCGTCGCCCTTGGCGATACCGATGCCAACTTGGCGCTTGCCGTCGCCGACGGTGACTAGCGCCCTGAATCTAAAGCGTCGACCGCCGCGCACGACGCGTGCCACCCGATCGATGCTAATAACTTGCTCGTGCCACTGTTGGTCGGTTGGTCTATCGGCCATTTAGAGCTCCACTCCGTTCTTTCTGACTTCGTCGGCCAACCTTGCTAGCCGACCATGATATTTCTTGCCACCGCGATCCAATACTAGTTTAGTGATTTTAGCTTGTTTGGCTTTTTTGGCAATATCAGTTCCAACCCAGCTTGCTCGTTCCATAAGATTGACGGGCAGTTGCTTTTGGCCAACGCTGGTGCTGGCGGCCAACGTCACTTGCTTGGAATCGTCGACAATCTGGGCGCTAACATGACGGTTGCTGATGGAAACAGATAGCCGCGGACGTTCGCTTGTACCCTTAAGACGCGCTCGGACACGCTTTTGCCTTAGCTTACGGCTGGTAAGTTTATCCATCACGCTCATGATTATTCCTTGGCCGTTGCGGCCGCCTTACCGGCTTTGCGGATGACGTATTCATCGGAAAGCTTAATACCTTTACCCTTGTAGGGCTCCGGCTTTTTGAATGCCCTGATCTCAGCGGCGACTTGCCCGACCTGCTGTTTATCGATCCCGGTAATCGTGATGACGCTCTGGTCAACTGCCGCCATAACGCCAGCCGGTAGCTGATAGTTAAGCACGTGCGACAAGCCTAGGTTCAAGCTTAATCCGTCGGTGGTGGCCTGGGCCTTGAAACCAACGCCGCTTATCTCTAGTTTTAAACTGTAGCCTTCATTTACACCTTTGATTGCATTTTGCAAATTAGCCCGAGTTAACCCATGTAATGATCGGGCCGTCTTACTATCACGCTGCCTAATTAGTTCCAACTTGCCTGCGCTCGACTTAAATTCGAGTACTTTCGGCAACCGTAAATCGAGCTCGCCTTTCGGCCCTTTGACCTTAAGGCGGCTACCAACCAAAGTAACCTCGACTCCTGACGGTACTTGAATAGCCTGTCGACCAATTCTGCTCATACTAATAAACCTCGCATATGAGTTCACCGCCGACTTTCAGCTTACGGGCGTCGTTATCAGTCATCAGACCCTGGCTGGTCGAAACAATCACGATGCCGCGGCCGTTGAGGCTTCTCGGCAGCTTGTCGACGCTCGAATATAGCCGGCGGCCTGGTTTAGACAGGCGTTTGATATGGGATATTTTGGGGTTGGACCCGGTTTGGTTAATAGTAATTGACAGTCGTTTAAAACCAGCGATTTCTTCTTCCTTGGCGCCTTCGATGTAGCCCTGGTCTTTCAGCAACTGGGCCACTCGTTCTTTTATTTTGGAGTAGGGCAGATTAATCGTCGTTTGATTCACGGCAATCGCATTCCTGATCCGGCTGAGCATATCGGCGATAGGGTCAGTATTCATCTTAAATCTCCTTTTACCAGCTGGCCTTAGTTACACCCGGTATTTCACCCTTGCCAGCGTGCTCTCGAAAAGCAATCCGGCTCAGTCCGAATCGTCGCAAATAACCGCGTGATCGACCGGATTCCACGCAGCGGTTAGTCCATCTCGTCGGACTGGAATTACGCGGCAACAGAGCCAGCGCTTCATAGTCGCCAGCGGCTTTTAGGTCGGCTCGTTTTTGGGCGTATTGCATTATCAACTTCTGCCGCTTTTGATCACGTGCAAGTATCGATTTCTTCGCCATCTTTTAGGCCTCGTCCTTCTTGGCCAGCGGTAGGCCCAAACTCTCAAGCAGCACCTCGCTCTGGCTATCATCTTTGGCGCTGGTCACCAAAGTTATCTCCAGCCCGTGCGGCAGGGCGGTATCTTCAAACGACAGCTCGGGAAAAACCGACTGGTCAACTAAGCCGATATTATAATTGCCGTGGCCATCAAAAGCCGATCGGCTGAGACCGTGGAAGTCACGCACACGAGGCAGCACCACGTTTACCAGGCGATCGATGAACTCGTACATTCGATCTCGGCGCAAGGTTACCTTGAGGCCAACTACCTGCCCGTCGCGCAGTTTAAAGCTGGCTATCGATTTACGGGAGAGCGCCTCCACCGGTTGCTGCCCGGTAATTTCGCGCAGCGTCTTGACGGCGGCTTCAAGCAAGCGTTTATCGTCTTTTGCCCGCCCCAATCCAGCGCTGACCACGACTTTTTCCAGTCGCGGAACTTGGTTGAGGTTTTTAAGCCCCAAGCTTTTGACTAATTCCGGCCGTAACTTATCAAAAAACTGTTGTTTTAGCCGCGGTTTATCGGTTGTCTTGGTCATGATTTAACCTCCTTATTACCGGCTTGGCGGTAGACTCTGGTTTTTTGTCCGTCCTTGGCCAGCTTAAAGCCAACCCTCGAGCCGAGCTTCTGCTTACCTGGACGCACTAAAGCGACTTTGCTAATCGGTAACGGATGTTCGATTTTTTCTCGGCCGCCCGGTTGTTTGCTCTTTGGTTTGAGGTGTTTGGTCTTAAGATTAAGGCCATCGATTAGGACTTTGGCCTCTTTCGGCAAGAGCCGGCTAACTTTACCGGTTTGACCTCGGTGACGGCCGCTGAGAATGACGACGTTATCGCCTTTGACTAATTTCATAGTACCTCCGGCGCTAGACTGATTATTTTACCGTACCCCAACTCTCGTAATTCTCTAGGTACCGGCCCGAAAATACGGGTAGCACGCGGATTCTTGTTATCGGCCAGGATAACCGCGGCGTTGTCGTCAAAGGCGATGGTCGAACCGTCCGGCCGCAAGAGTGGTCGTCGGGTTCTCACCACGACGGCTTTTACCACTTCCTTTTTCTTGACCGTACCGGCCGGGGTGGCCTGTTTGACGCTGGCAGTGATGACGTCACCCACGCGGGCATAACGTCGCCGGCTGCCGCCCAAGACCCGGATACAAAGTATCTCCCTTGCGCCGCTGTTATCGGTAACTTTTAGACGAGATTCTTGGCTAATCATGACTGGCCTCGTTGGGTTTGATGACTTTCTCGACTCGCCAGGCTTTATGCCGGCTGACTGGCCGCGTTTCAGCGATTCTAACTCGATCTCCTAATTTAGCGCTGTCGTTATGCACGGGTAAGCGGCTGGTAATGGAATACTGTTTGTCATATAGCTTGTGGCGACGACGCTCCGCAACGGCTACGACCGCGGTCTTGGAGTCGCTGATCGATACGATTAGTCCAATGAGTGTTCTGGCCATGGCTTACTCCCGGTCTCCGGCGGCCTTAACAGCGGTTAGAACCCGGGCTAATTGACGGCGGGTTTGACGAATAGAGCGAATATTCTTCACTTCCTTTAAATACCGGTCAGTTTTAAGCTCACTCAGCTTAAGCCGTAATTTTTCGCTTTCGCGTTCGAGTTCTTTGGTGGTTTTGGCGGCTAAATCAGGCTTTTTCATAGACGATCCTTTACAACAAACTTGGTCCTAATCGGCAGTTTGTGGGCTGCCAGCCGCATAGCTTCCCGGGCCTGCTCCTCGCTGACGTCATCCATCTCGAAAATAATCATGCCAGGCTTGACTTTGGCTGCAAAATACTCCGGGTTGCCTTTGCCGCTGCCCATTTTGACATCCTGGGGCTTTTTGGTGACGGCGATATGCGGGAATATTCTGATCCAAATCTTACCACCACGCTTTACATAGCGAGTCATGGCTTGACGGGCCGATTCGATTTGGCGTGAACTCAGCCGGCCGGGCTGCATCGCCTGCAGGCCATAATCACCAAAGGCCACGTATTGGTTGGAGGCGGCGACGCCCTTAATTCGGCCCTTTCTGATCTTGCGGTATTTGGTCTTATTTGGCATCAACATTGTCTAAACCTCAGTTGTCTCACCTTTATAAATCCAAACCTTAACGCCAATCGTACCGGCTTTTGTAAATGCCGTAGCCTTAGCGTAGTCGATATCGGCCCGGATAGTATGTAGCGGCACGCTGCCGTCGATTAGTTTTTCGCGTCGAGACATGTCGGAACCGCCGAGCCGTCCGCCCATCTCTACTCTGATACCTTTGGCGCCGGAGCGCATTGTGGCCGCAGCGGTTGACTTCAAAGCCCGCCTAAACGCGATGCGGCGTTCGAGTTGGCTGGCAATATTCTCCGCAACTAATTTGGCGTTTAACTCTGGCTTTTTGACTTCTTCGATGTTCAGCCTGACTTCGACTCCAAAGATCTTCTCGATTTCTTCTTTCAGCTCCTGTACACCAGCGCCGCCCCGGCCGATTACCACTCCGGCTTTACCGGTGTGTATCGTCACTGTTACTAGATTAGGTGATCGTTCAATATCGATCCGGCCGATAACGGCGCGGCCACGAAACCGTTGTTCGATTTGTTTTCTGACGGTCAAGTCTTTTTTGAGATACCCCGAGTAGTCCCGTTTGTTGGCAAACCAGCGGGAGCGCCAATTTTTATTGACTTGCAATCTCATACTGATCGGGCTGACTTTTTGGCCCATTATGCCTTCTCCGTTTTGGTTGGTTTGGCTTTTTTGGCGCTACTTGCTTTGAGTCGGCCGTCGAGGACGACTTTGATATGTGATGTGCGCCGTTTGTAGGGCCGGGCACGCCCAAAGGCCGCCGGCTGGAAGCGTTTCATAGCCGGCCCCTGGCCGACAATCAGCTCGCTCACAATCAACGATGTTTCGTCCAAACCGTGGTTGTTGGTGGCATTGGCCCGGGCGCTTTCCACGACTTTTTTAATTATTGGGGCGCCTTTTTTGGGCGTATGGTCGAGTATGATCAAAGCGTCACTGACCGACCGGCCGCGAACCAATGAGGCTACCAAACCGGCCTTGCGCGGTGAGATACGAACCGACTTGGCGATCGCCTGGACACTCATCCTAAACCTCTGCCTTGGCTAATTTGCCGCCATGCGATCTAAATTTGCGGGTCGGAGAAAATTCACCGAGCTTATGGCCAACCATATTTTCCGTTATAAACACCGGTACGTGAACCTTGCCATTGTGAACCGCGATAGTTCGTCCGACCATATCCGGAGAGATTACGCTCGACCGAGCCCAAGTTTTGATAACGGTTCTGTCATCGGTGCCCAGCGCCGCAATTTTGCGCGCTAATTTAGGGTCGATATACGGACCTTTTTTGAGTGAACGACTCATCGCTCGTCTCCCTTTGACTGGCCAAAATAATTAATCGCCAACAACCGATAACCAGCAGCGGTGGCTGCTGAACGAATATTGGATATTGGATGTTGGATATTGGTCATGCTATCGCCTCTTACTCTGATGTCTCGATCGGACAATGTATTTATCAGTGCTCTTGCGGCGCCGGGTTTTAAAGCCCAAAGCGGGCTGACCCCACGGACTCTGCGGGTCATTGCCCTTGCCCTTGCCTTCACCGCCGCCGTGCGGATGATCGGCCGCATTCATGGCGATGCCGCGCACATGCGGTCGGCGCCCTTGCCGGCGTTTACGGCCGGCACTACCGAGTTTGATGTTCTGATGTTGCAGATTGCCGATTGTACCAACCGTAGCCTGGCAGCTTATGTCCACCACTCGAACTTCACCGCTCGGTAACTTGATCTGGGCTAGTTTATCTTCTTTGGCAATCAATTGCACGCTAGTACCGGCGCTGCGGGCCAGCTGGGCACCTCTGCCCGGTACCAGTTCGACGCTGGATATCACCGTACCTACCGGGATTGCTTCAATCAGTAAACGGTTTCCCGGTTCGATCGACGAGCTGGCGCCGATAGCTAGCTTGTGTCCGACTTTTAAGCCTTTGGTCGCCAGGACATAATGATATCGGCCGCCTTGGTCGATGACTCGGGCAATTCGGGCCGAGCGGTTAGGGTCATACTCGATGGCTTCAACTGTCAAGTCCAACTCCTTCGACGGGCTAAAGTTAACCAGTCGATAGAATTTCTTGGCGCCGCCGCCACGATGCCGGGAAGTAATTCGACCGGCATTATTACGTCCGGATTTCTGTTTTTTTGACCGTAGCAGCGACTTTACCGGCTGCTTGGCGGTCAGGCTGCCAAAATCGGCAGTGGTCATGCCGCGTCGAGCCGGAGTAGTTGGTTTGAGTGTTTTAATAGCCATGACTTAAGCTCCCTCTTCGAACATCGGAATCTTATCTCCGCTTTTAAGCCTGACGTAGGCTCGTTTGACGGCTTTCTCAGTGCCGATTACCGGCTGGGACCGTTTACGTACACTGCGCTTGGTCTTACCGCTTTTGAGCTGGGTGTTGATTTTTACCACTGCTACTTTAAAGCGCGATTCAACCGCGGCCTTGACCTGCTGCTTGTTAGCCGAGGCTGGCACATCAAAAACGTATGTATTATCGGTTTGGGCCAATTTATACGTCTTTTCGCTTAAACGCGGTGCTAGGCTGATCATGACTTTGCACCTAGCCGGCTGGACAGTGCTGCCAGAGCTGGTTTGGTAAACATCAGTTGATTATTACCCAGTACGTCCGCGGTCGACAGTTTGGCGATCGCAATCGGCTGCACGCCGGGGATGTTAGAGCTAGCCCTTTTGAGCTCAGCCGTAACCTCATCAACTATCAGCAAGCCGGTTTTAAAACCGATTTTGTTCAGAAATTTCGTTAAGTCGGTGGTTTTGCCGGTGGTTATCAAGCTATCTACTACCCAGACCCGATCG
>DASWIF010000004.1 GCA_036397795.1 Candidatus Saccharimonadales bacterium | reverse complement strand
TGATTCGAACAGCATATACTAAATCAGAGCCGTACCTTTTAGCGTGGCCCCATCGTCTAATGGTTAGGACACCAGGTTTTCATCCTGGCAATAGGAGTTCGATTCTCCTTGGGGTCACCAAGAAAAATACTCCGCATTTTGGTTGGGATATTTTTCTTGGCTGAACCAGGCGAGAAGCGAACTCATAGCACGCGAAGTGCGAGTTCGAAGATCAAGGCAGCGCGCAGGAGCTTGCTCCGAGCACTGCTGTAGGGCGCAAGCCAAAGGCTTATTCTCCTTGGGGTCACCAATCAAGCACGCTGTGGCCCCTAGCGCCTCGCGTCTTATTTATCTAAATCATGTCTGAATTACTTCAATCCCATGGCGTCGAAAACGACTTTGAATTCGTTCCAGTCGGCTATTGGACTAGCCGCCTGAGGGGCTGCTTAGCCTTAGAGTTGGACGGCGCGTCCGTCATTGGGCGGGGCAATGTCACTCTCGCTGTCGCCGCTGGCGGCGACCCCACCGTCGTAAAGATTGCCAATGAGCGTGAAACTAAATCATTTATAGTGCCAGCCGCTGGACTAACTATCTCGAGCGGCGGCAACGAGTTGTCCGAAACCGCCAGCGACAATCAGGCCCATAAATTAATTCATGTCTTGGGTTACGACCAAGACTTAAACGGTTGTTGCTAAACTGACGCTAACTGGTTCCAGCTAGTGGTATAGGCCGGGCTGCGCCGCTCTTGCCTGCTCGGCCATTTAGCTTCCAGGTTTTGGCCTTCCCGAGCCGTTCTAAGGGTTCTCGTGCCGTATCTGGTATTTAACTGGTCCATCACCCTCATTAATCTGTCCCGTCGTTTCAGTTGCTGGGATTGGCCGATCTGGCCAAAGGTAGTTTGCTGGGCCTGTTTTGACCTTAAATCCAGCATAATCACCCCGGCCTTTTTGTAGCTGAAGTTATCGTTGTATATCCGGTCCAGTCCGTTTACGGCTGTGCCGACAATTTGCGAGGTATCAGCGGTCGGATATTCTAGCCTAACCAGGGTTGACGGGGCAAACCGCTCAACCGCTCCGACCCCGGTCGTGATAAATACCACCAACGCTCCAGCAATCTGTTGTTTGCGTCTCAACCGGGCTGCCGCCTTGGTAGCAAACGACGCCACCGCGCTCTCGAGTTCGTGGGCCGATTGGATCCGCCGCCCGAACGATCTGGTAACAGCCAGACTCTTTTGTCCGCCAGTAACTGTCTCCCGACTGAGGCCGAAACAGGTTTCTCCCTTAAGTTCTCTAACCGTCCGTTCACCTCTGATAGTCAACTGTTGTTTGGCCCATTTTGTACCAACCTGGCGCAGATCCCAAGCTGTTCTTAAACCTAGTTGCCGAAGCTTTGGTCCTAGTCGCCGCCCGACACCCCAAACATCCTCGATGACCAATTTTTCTAGATGGGCTTTTAGCTCGGCTGGTCGTAAACCAACCAAGCTTAAGGCGCCGCCAAAACTCAGGTCTTTTTTGGCTAGCTCAGTTGCGGCCTTAGCCAGAGTCTTGGTCGGCGCTATCCCGACCGAAACCGGAATGCCCGTTTGTTTAAATACGTCTTGACATAACCCCCGCGCCCACTTTGGGTAATCCTTTATCAACAGGGAGCTAACCTCAAGAAAGCTTTCATCGACCGAATATACCTCTATCTGTGGTGTATAGCTCCTTAACACCTCTACTACCCTCCTGGAGAAATCGCCATACAGTGCAAAATTAGCGGAAAACAGCGTCACGTCATTTGCCCGCAGTAGTTTTCGGTATTTAAACTCTGGCGCTCCCATCGGAATACCCAGTACCTTGACCTCATTGGATCGCGCGATGATGCAACCGTCATTATTAGATAACACCGCTACCGGCCTCTCGGCCAAATCCGGCCGAAACACCCGCTCGCAAGAGACAAAGAAGTTGTTACAATCGATTAAGACAAAAATCCGCCCCTTTTTGTCAGTAGTCATATACCACATATCATATTCCAGAGATTTAGCATTTAGCAAAAACCAATTAGCGATTATCGAGAGGATTTACTGATTTTTGGAAAATTAATATAAATTCCTGACACTCCTGGGATAAATCTTTTACATCTAAGGTTGTGCTTTCATCGGCTTTTGCTAGCATACGCAACCAATGTTTAGTTTCTTGTGATTCCTTCTTGGCTATAAATATCTTATTGCGAAAATCACGTCTTGAACTACCGTTTATGGCCTCAAAATAATTAGCACCTATACTAGTCGATGAGCGCACAAGCTGACTAACAATCGGATGGCTTATTGCTGTTCGCTTGACCGATTTACAGAGAGTGATAACGTTTTCACCAAACTGAGACAGTCTTTCCCCCAGATCCTCTCTTTGGTTTACAACGGTTTTCATAAAGCCAGTTTAAACCGGTAGATAAAAGATTGAAAACATATGCTTTTTGCTAATAAATGATTCCTGAAAAATCTTTAGCATATGTCATATGAAATCTGATAATTGCTACGACTTGCGATGGATTACATACGTCACCACTCCCCAAACCTCAAGCTCTTCCACCTGCCCCTTAGCGCGAATAGGAATAACTACCAAACTGAAACCTTCTCCATCTGAGGCTATCACTAAGTTGTTGGGCTTTGGCTTCAGTGATCGATCAATAACTAGAATGTCATCTTGATTAACGCCTAATCCTTGCCAGGAATCGCTCCCAGCCCGCATATAGAATGTACTGGTCGGATGCCGCACCACTAGTTTATTTAGATCCAGCGGCACGTCCACGGCGTCGGCCGCAGCGTTGGGAAACCCAGCGTGAAACGTCGGTTGGTTCGGATCCTCTTCGTCGTGCATATAACTACAGGATAACACCGGCCGGATTACTAGATGTTAGTTAGCTTCGCCATTGACAATTTGCATATTTTGTATTATATTGTCTTTTGTTAACAATTTGGGAGCAAGCTAAGACGTATACCGCCGTATTTGGTCGCCTGGCGCATACCGAGCAAATGGCGAAACCGAGCAGATTATTCTATAGGGCTCGGTAAATACCGAGCCTTTTTGTTAACCGCAAAGCGCCGCTTTTATTCAAAGAGTGGGCGCCGAACATTGACAAGCCAGATGGATAACTTGCCTTTTAAGGCAAGTATTTTTCAGTTTTCATTTCTCATTTTTCATTGAACAAATGAAGACTGAGCTCTTGGTGAGCAATGACTGTTTGAATTTTCAAGCGGTGGTTGCTCATCAAGAGCAAAATTGGGGCCAGGAAGGTTCCCATCGGACAAAGAGAAA
Organism: Candidatus Saccharimonadales bacterium; assembly: GCA_036397795.1. Lineage (NCBI taxonomy): Bacteria > Candidatus Saccharimonadota > Candidatus Saccharimonadia > Saccharimonadales (SeqCode) > Saccharimonadales bacterium (SeqCode). The sequence continues at coordinate 16,435 of DASWIF010000004.1, read as the reverse complement.
GGAGCAGATGTGAGACGCGTTCTCAATCTGCTACTGGCGATCGGCATGGTTTCGGCCATGCTGCTTGTCAGCGCCATTCCGGCTTTCGCCGGTGGCGAGGACGACGGAGACCAACAGATCTCCGCCAAGGCCCTCAACGATCACGAATGCGACTCTTCGGAGTGGCACTTCGTCATCACCCAAATCGAAGACCAGGCCCACGCCCCGTCTTCGATCACCGTGGACTTCAGCGGCGGCGACTCCGAAGTCGTTCTGCTGGACAGCTTCACCGGCAAGACGGCGCACTACACCACCACCTCTCACCTTGGTGAAACGGTGGTCAGTGCCACAGCCACGATCTACGGCTCGTGGGACGGGCAGTTCAATCTGTCCCACGGACCGTGCGGCGAGGAGCCCCCGCCTGAGTGTATCGACTACGACGACCGGGTCGCGGAGGCGTTCTGGGTAGAAGGCGGCACTGCCACCTTCACCATCTGGAACGACGCCTGCGACGAAGTGGTGTCGTTCAGCTCCTACGACCTTCCGGGCGGATTCAAGCTGCCCTACGAAGATCAGGTGTTGTTCGACAACCTGACCAGGACGGTGTCGGCCGGCCAACACTACGTCTGGGAGATCAACCTTCCTGACTGCAACTGGCAGACCGACCTCTACTGGGGCGAGGCCCAGGACCATGCGCCGCACCCGACCCTGCTCAAGACGCTCGAGGGCAAGACCTTCGATGGCGGCGTCAACCGCTCGTTCGACCTCAACGAGGGAAACGAGTGTGAGCAGCCGCCCGGCCCGATCACGGTCGGGGCCGACTGTCAGACCGGCGTCACCGTCTCAGGTGAAGGCACCTGGTCCGGAGACATCGAGTGGCGTCGCCTGAACGAACCTGGGATCCAGTTCTATTACCAGGATCAGGTCCTGCCATTCACAAACGGCGTGCCGCCCGGGTTTTCCGGCCAGCTCAGCTGGGTGGTCAACGGCGATCGCCTCATCGAGGGCACCAACGGCGGCTACGCCGAAGGCGAGCTCGACTGCGGCCCGCCACCGCCCACGCCCGACCCGGCCTTCTGGTACTGCGTCGGCGATGGTGGGGAGTTCGAGGTGATCGGACCATTCTTCGGGCCTCCGCCCGGAGAGTACGACTACGTCTCTGACCCCTACCCCAGCCGCAAGGACGCCAAGGGCGATACGGCCTGCGCGCCGGCCGTCCCGCCGCCCAACGGCGACTGGGCCGAACCAGCTCAGACCGGTGGGATCCACCTCTCGCCGTTGGCGACGTGGAGCCTGCTGATTCTGGCACTCGGTTCGATCGGTGCGTTCGGCGTCAAGAAGCTCAGACTGAGCTGAAACCTGTCGGTATCTAGGGGCGGCCACGCTTCGGCCTCTGGCCGCCCCTTTACCGACCAGACCAAGAAAGGATAGAAAAAGTGAAAGCCAAATGGCTGACTAAGGCTGTCCTTTCGGGGGTAGTCGTTGGAGTTGTCAGTTTCAACCCGTTCAGCTCATCGGCTGGCATCATCGAGACCTTGCCGGCCCTAGCGCCGACAATCACAACCAGTCCCGACATCGCGCTGGAAACAACCACAACGGTCGCACCGCCGACCAGCACCACCATGCTGGCCCCAATCGCAACCCTGATCGACATGGCTCCGGCAGATCGGCTGGTCATCGGCTCAGTCGGAATCGACTGGCCGATTGTCAACACTGGTCCGCGCTATGACCGGCCAGCTCAGTGGTACCCAGACTGGGGCACGGTCGAGCTCTATGGTCAGTCGGACATGGTTGACCCCGGAGAAGTTGGCGGTGCTTTCATTCTCGGCCACAGCAATGTGGCCGAGCAGGGGCCGGACACCTTCTTCAACCTCGTCGACGACGAAGAATACGACGACGACTATGGTGTCAATCCCGGCGACATCGTCGATACCCACCATGAAAACGGCACGTATTGCCGCTTTCGGGTGATCGACATTCGTCAGCTCGACGCCCCTGGGGAGCCTCTGGCTCTCTCGCCCGGCCGTTACTTCCCTAAGTTTGACAACTGGGGAAAGAATGGCCCAAATGATGAGCGACTAAAGCTCGTCAACCTGGCTACAGAAGCAGGTAGGCCCTACCTGTACCTAATGGGTTCCTACGCCGGGCCAGAGGGCAACAAGTTCGTCGGTGGCAACCGTTACTACACGGCTTACATCGCCGCCGTTCTTGTCGACTGCCAACCGGAAGGGGAGTGAAGCTCGATCGTCCAGATCGAATCCTTCTTAACCCCTTCCGGTGCTGTCTTAAAAGACAAGCCAATCATTGATCGTTTTACGATCGATAAAACAGTTATCAGTTGTCATTTGACAGTTGATAGCTACGCGCCATGCGCGTCCATCTGGCTTGTCTCACTCACTTAACACTTTATAATTAAGTGTTAAGCCAGGTGAGATAAGTTTCGTACTTTAACACCGTTTTTAGTTTGAGAACTTGGGCCGACAATCCGTTGCCGGTCTGCTGTTCTCAAACCGAGAACACCGACTAGAGAAGGGAAAATAAGTGAAGGGATTCCGCGATATCGTCGGAGCCGTACTGGAAGGTGTGGGCCTCGGGCTACTTGGTAGCGCTATCACCCTCATTGTTCTCTTGCCGGTGCTGCTGCCGATCGGCCGGCTATTGCCCTGAGGAGGGTCCATATGTCAAACCGTTACATGGCCCAACGAGCCAAAGGCCGGCTCATCGAGTGGGTCATTTTCGCCATCATGGTCATCCTGATCCTGTTGGCGGTTGCCCCACGGTTCTTGGGTTTTATCGAGCGTTCTTTCGCGCTCTGACCTAAGAACACACCTAAGACTCTTGGAGCCGCCTGTGGCAAACTTCCTGGGAGCGCGGCTCGACACCCTGCTCCTCCCCTCGCCCACAGGCGGCTCCAACTAACAAACTGCCATCCACCCTTCTCGAATCAACTAATCATTAAATATCATGCTTGTGCTTAGTATAATAATATTATAAAACTCATTGACTTTTTATTACTTTAGTGGTAAAGTTTGAACATCATCGTTTTGCGGCCGTGTGAGGTGGAACTTACAGGCTCGCGTTTCGAGCGACGTTCGATAACATCAGAACCTGCTAGGAGACCGATTTATATCGGCCAATTGGGAGGTTCTTTGTTTTCCATGACACGTGACTAACCACAAAGCGATAAGGGCACATTAACATGCCAAATCATGAGAGTTTATATTTTTGCCTAGGTACCCTATAAGGGCAGAGCAGCGAGCGCGGGCCAATTGCCGCAAAGCGGTCCGTGCGCGCTACCCTGCCCTTTGGACCAACGGTTTTTGACTGTTGGATTAAGCCTAAGGCAGAAGAGTATCTTTTGATACTCAAAATCGAACTACTCACATCAATTCAATCATTCCTTCCCTACTGGGAGCAGCGTTTGGCCGATATTTATTGTCGGCTCAAGCGCTGCTCCCAACGCGGAGACGGCCTGACACGGGAGATTCCCGCGCCAGCTACTCTCCGCAAGGAGGGAGGAAAATATGTCGCACTTGTGGAAGCAACGCCTCGGCGCGGCCGTCGTTGGCTCCGTCCTCACCCTGTTGGTGCTGGGCGCCATCGACCGTGGTACTGAAGGCACAATTGGCCGGGCCAACTCCTTCGGTGCCGCGATCATCCGCATTGTTGGAGGCCTCATCTCAGGAGCCCTCGGGTTTCTTGGCGGGGTTTTCAACGTCGCTGTCGCCATCGCTGTTCTCGTAGCAGCTGCACTCTTCCTCAGGAAGACGTACCAGTGGCTCAAGCGACATCGCACGCGCCAACAAGAGGACACCACGACCACGCCCAAGGGGGTGGAGAAGAAGGCCGCCAAGGCGTCCGTCGAGCCCACTCTCAAGAAAACGGCCTGAAAGGGCCCCCGACGAAAGGAGCTCCATCGTGAGCACCATCCTGTTGGTGGCCCTGATTGCGGCCATCTTCGTGGCGGCTGGCTTGGCCTTCTTCGCAAGGAGACAAGCCGGTCAGTGGCAAGTCGCCACAACCATGCCCAACGTCGACACCGAGACCGCATCAGCAAAAGTCCGGCGATGGAGCGCCGCAATGCGCGGCGCGGCCGTTGCTACCCTCTTGCTGGTGGTATTGGTCGTCTTCGCCTTCGCCACGGCCTCAAGCGCCGACGGCGATCCCGAAGCGACCACTACGACCATCAGTCCAACCACTCCGGCCGTCGCCGGCAGCGATGTCTGCCCCGCCGGCACGTCAGACAACCTGCGGTTCGAGCTCGACGAGCTTGAGCATCCGCAGGCCTTGACGCCAGCCTGGCCCGAGGGCTACGAAGAGCAAACCAAGTTCCTCTTCGGTCCCGACGGCGTGGCCTGCGGCAATGTCCAGATCCTGACCGCGCTCGCCTTCTGGCTGAACCAGGAAGTCATCCTGGGCGAGTCGGACGGCAACGTCCAAGTCAGCTCGGCCGAGTGGATTGCTCTCCTGCGCGCCAACGGCGATCGCCGTTTGGAGGTGCTGGATAGCGTCTATGACGCCTGGCAAGCGCTGACCCTGGTGGATATCATCGAGAACGAACAGTTCGACGGTGACATCTACCGTTTCGTCCCGCCCAACGCCAACGAACTGGTCTGGGACCAGTACGACACCAGCGAGCAAGGCTTCCTGGTCGGCGACTACACCATCTTCCGTGGTGAGGAAGTCGACCCAGGGCATCTACTGATGTCTCTCCGGCACGGCTGGGCGCTCGACGAGGACGTGCCGATCGCGGCCGATCTCGAAGACAACCCCGAAGTGGCTCCGCCCGACACCACCATGGGCAACCAGGGTGACAAGGGTGGAGACAGCGGCGACGATCGAGGCGACGGGGACGACGACGGCGAGTCCGGCAATCCCGGCGACGGCGGCGAGTGCGAAGGCACCCCCACTTGCGACGGCGAAGACCCGGGCGGCGGTGGCGGCGACGGCGACGGCGGCGATGACGGCGACGATGGTTGTGGAGATGGTTGCGATTGCGATTGCGACACCACCACGACCACGACGACCTGCGTCTGCCCGCCGACGACCACGACAACGACCACAACGAGGCCGCCGACCACGACGACGACACATCCGCCAACGACAACGACCACGACGAGGCCGCCGACCACGACGACCACTTCGACGACGACCACTTCGACGACGACCACTTCGACAACGACCACGACGAGGCCGCCGACCACGACGACGATGCCGACGACGACCACCACTTGCCCGCCCGGCTATGAGCCGACGCCGGGCGGTGGCTGCAAGCCGCCGGAACCGTCGACAACTGTCTGCAACTTCCCGCCCTGTGGTGGAGGGGTTGGCGTCGACGGGACGTATGCCATTGTCGGCGATTTGTCGAGCGATGAGGGAATCGATCCCCGGATCTTTCTTTTCTTGTCGCCCTTCATCGCCCTCATGGCCATCCTGATCTTCGGCCTCTACCGGGCAACCCGTGGTGGCCGACAACTCAGGCGACAAATGACTGTCGTCTGAGTGAGATGATGTGAGAGTTCGATCTAGTGTGGTGGTCTGGTTTGAAACGCAAGTTTCTTAACTCCCTTTAGGGGAGACCAGACCACCACCGATCGACAATATAATTTCTCATGATTTGGCTGTTACTTTCGTGTCAAGACGCACATTAACAACTCGGTATCGAAGAAGAAAGAATTTGGATTAATGCTTGCGTCTTATAGTTCGTTATTTAGTAACTTAAGGAGAAAGCAATGAAGAACATAATTTCCTATGCTTCTTATTTGCCAAAAAGCTTTGTTTTAACAGCATTTGCACTGTTAGCCATGTTTGCGCTACCAGTTTCAATGGCAATTGCTGCAACCCCAGGTCCTGCCTTTAACATCTACGATAATGCGCAGCACACTGGTGACGAGCACGATTTTGTGCGAGTCGACGAAGCCGGCGGCGATGCCTTCACAAACTCTGTTGAGGCTTGTGATGGCGAAGTTGACATATGGGTCTACATCCATAACGGCGAGGCCGAAGAGTTCAACGGGGACAACAATAATGGCCCCGGGGTTGCTCAAGGTACCCGCCTAGCTGTAAACCTACCGGCCGGTGAAGCACAGCTTCATCAGCCCAGCGCAACAATTAGCGCAGATAATGCAACTTCAGTCATGGATAACGCTGACATTACTTGTGGTCAACACGACATTAAACTGCAGTTTGTAAATGGATCGGCTCGTGGCTACACTCAGCAACGTGGTAACTTCAACATTAGCGATGCAGTAGTTGCAGGCGGTGTTGATATCGGAACGTTTGCTGACGATGGTGTTGTGCCTGGCTGTTGGGAATACCGCATCTGGGTCAAGCTTACGGTTAAAATTAAAGAGGTAGAAAAAGAGCAACCAATCGTGAAATGTGACGTTTTGGAAGCGATTAAAATCGACCGCGATACGTTTAAGCTAAAGGCTACTGCCACAGCTAAAAACGGCGCCAAAGTAGTTGACTACGTCTTCAATTTTGGCGACGGCGACACGCAAACTGTCACCACAGACGCATTGACAGCTACCACAGCAGCTCATGATTACGCTGTCGGTACTCACAATGCTAAAGTCACAGTGAACTTCGATCTGGACGGTGACGGCCAAGCTGACACCCACAAAGATTGTAAAACCACTGTCAAAGTAACAGAAACCCCCACCACACCGCCTGTTGACGAGTTACCCAATACGGGCCTCGCGGGTGTAGCAAGTGGTGTCTTCGGTACCGGTGCACTCGGTATGAGTGTACGAAGCTGGCTGGAAAGCCGCTCGATGGTTCGAGCCGGTATTCTTCGCAAGAAGAATTAACAGCAAGCTTCAAGGCGGGCCCGTCTCTACCGCACCGCGGTAAAGACTGACCGCTTAAGCAATCAGCGCTCCATTTACGGAGCGCTTTTTGTTTGCTAAAACTTTCACTCCCACCATTGTCCGTAGGGACATTCTATAGAATGCCCCTACGGACAATGAAGCGGCATCAAGTCAATTTATCGACAAAATACTTGACAATTCTTTGTGAAAGTGCTAGAGTTATAAATAACGAGCGAGAGTGTGGACGACATAAGGAGAAATACTAATGAAAGTATCTCGCGTCCTACCCGCCATACTTGTATCTGGAGTAGGTTTGGCCAGCCTTTACGCTGCGCCGGCTTTGGCCTGGAAAACCGACCAAAGCGCTAACAGTCTGTGTGAAGACGGTCAAGCCTTAATTGACTGGACCTTCACCAACAAAGAATCAAACAAAAAAATGATCGTAACCGTCAAGGTCAATGAAACGGGCAAAGTTCTGGCACCAAAACAAGCTGATGCCGGCGCTACTATTGGCGGTACGATTGATGCCGAAGCAGAAAAACTAACAGCTGGTACTTTGACTTTCGAACTAAAGTGGGCCGACGGCACAAAAGGTGTTGATTCGCGCCAAGCTAGCTATTCGGCAATTGAGTGTGAGCAACCAAAAGTAATTAGCGACACCGACGAAGAACCTAAAACAACCCCACCTGCGGAGACTCTGCCCAATACTGGCCCGGCCGCTTTTATCGGACTGTACGGCGCCATCACGGCCGCTTCAGGCGCAGCTTGGTTAGTCACCAAAAAAGAATTAGCAAACACTTTGCGCAACCGCTAAGACTCGGTCTATATGTGGGTAATGGTCGGTCTGGCCTTAGCAGTGGTTATCGGCGGAGTTGGTCTTGTCGTAATCAGATCAAATCCGCCGAAGCCGCGTATAATTGATGTATGGCCAAGTCTAAAAAAAGACGAAAACGATACGCCGGCGAAGACGCCGCCGTCACTCCGCCGGTCATTCGATTTGAAGCCGCTCAGCGCGGACGAGTGGGAAGTTGGTGGTCCGACCATAAACAATCTGTAATTATTCGTCTGATTCAGCTAGGTTTCCTGCTGCTTTTACTTGGCGTTCTAGGGCTTCTTTGGTCATTATTGACTTGAGTGGAAACCTAAAGCCGAAAGTACTCCCCTTATCCTCAGCCGACTCAAAGATTATCGCTCCTCCTTGGCTGGCTACTACCCGTCCGGCCATATAAAGCCCTAGTCCGGTACCGTCCGGCCGGGCTTTTTTTGCGTTCCCCGCCCGATAAAACTTCGTGAATAACTTTGCTTGCTCGGCTTTAGGTACTCCAATCCCGTTGTCTTTTACCCGATATTCAATTGAATCTTTTTTGGCTAACAAAGTGACACGGATTTGGCCACCAGCCGGAGTGTAATAGATCGCGTTATCGACAAAATTCATCATGACTTGGCGGATCTTCGTCTCGTCCAACCAAACCTTGGGAAACCGTTTCGGCCTGTCAAAAGTCAGCTTTAACCTTCTGGATTTGGCCGTCGGTTGCAGCTGGCTGATTTCTTCTTCAACTATTCGCGGCATATCGATTTCTGCCGGTTCGACTACAAACTTGCCGGTTTTTAATCGAGATACATTCAATAAGTCCGCTATCAGATAAACCATGCGCTGCGAACTGGCAAAAGCTTCTTCTAACAGCTTCTTTTGCGATGGGGCTATTTTGCCCGCGTCGCCCTCCATGATCATTGAAATGTAGCCCTTAACAGAAGTCAGCGGTGTCCTTAACTGGTGGCTGGCCATCGAGATAAATTCGTCTTTGGCTTCGTCCAGTGCTTTTAGTTTAGCATTTGTCGCTCGCAACTCGGAAGTGGCGTCCTGAACCTCTCGCTGTAGTGTCAGGTTGAATTCGTGAATCTGTTCAAAGTATCTGGAGTTTTGAACGGCTATGGCTAGTTCTTTCTCGCTAATCGTCAAGAAATCTATGTCTTGTTTGGAGTAAACGGTCCCGCTCTGCTTGGGACCCAGCAAAATCGCGCCAACCGTCTCCTCGTTTGTTCGGAGCTTTAGAAGCACCTCCGTATCAAAAGCGCTTAGCGTCTCTCTAAGTTTTTTGTCTTGCGTGTTGTCTTTTTGAACCAAGACTTTATCGAATGCATTTAGCATCTTTCTCTCAAGCTTGTGTTTCGGTGGGTGACCGATGGTGTCATCCAGGTACGTTTCGCCGTCTTTAAATACGACAAATCTAAGATGGAGTGGCCTGAGATTGTTAGCAATGATCTTAGAACTTTCATTGGTTATTAACTTCAGGTCAATCTCTGTGGCCAGCAATGAGCTCAACCGATCCAAAACCTCTTGTGTGACATACGCGTCTCTGAAGAACATTCGGTTGGTGGTTCTGTCAAAATATGCCTTTAATGGCTGAAAGCTAAGTGCAAGTAAAAAAACCAGTGATACATTAGTGGCTACTCCGAGTGTATTAGGCAGCCCTAGATAGTTTAGAAAGCTGGTAGCGACCGTAGATACAACGGCATAAACAGCAGCTACGCTGGCCAGCAGTCCAGCGTACGCCACTGAACGAGCTACCAAAGATCGTATATCAAAAAGCTTGTGACGGAATATCGAGTAGGCAATTATCAGAGCAAAGGCGAGAGCATATACAGGAGAGAGGCTAAAAAATAACTGGTTATTAAAAAATATTGGCACAATAAAATTAGTTATGGGCACGACTACAAACAGCACCAGACTTGATACCAACAACATAGCAGCTTGCCTTTTTGTAATGCGCAGCGAATGCTTATAGCTGCGAGAGATACCCCATAGACTAGCTGTAATAGAAAATATTGCATGAGCCATAAACACTGCTAAAAACGGACTCGGCACCGGGCTGATGGTGTTCTTGGCGTTAATAGTAAAACTATCAAAAAAATGATGTTGAGCCGCTAGCGCTGCCGTTACTGAGCTTGCGATTAAGAAAGTCACGTTAGCCGCGGATGAAAATACTCCTCTTCCACTGCCAATGAATGTCCTCGTAAATTCAAAAAACATCGTGTTTTGAATGACTACAAAGAACAGAATCCAATTGACTGCTACAAATACCTGTTGCGAGTCTTCAAAGAACAACGATAGTTGATTAGCTGTCGTCCAGCCGATAAGTGTTAGGGTTAAAATGAAGAACTGACGGTTTAGGGTCTTCTTTGGATTATTGAGTAGCACGAATAGCCCAACTAACAGATTGGCGAGGCTGGCTACAGACAAAACTATGAAACCGAACATATAAGCTTATGCTTATTCTACTGTCATTTTCTCAAGTCTGCTACAGAAAGCGTGCTAGTTTCTCCGGTCGTTCACGATGGCTATAACTAATCCTTTCGGATGAACGGCCGAGCACAAACAAAACGTGAGGCGTATAAGACGTATTAATTCCCAGACGTTTCTTAATTTGCTCGCGACTGTCCGATAATTCTAAAGATGCGACGAATATGCTAGTTCTGATGTCTTGCTGGGCGGCTCTTAGAAGTAATCTTTCTAGCGTCTGGCCAGTTCGTACCCATGACTGGGCGTTATTGGCTTTCGTTGCCAGCACCACAACTGCTTTCGAACTTCGAATACTCGACTCATTGAGTCGGGCCAATTTAGGCCCTAAGTCCTTGATCTTGAGTAGCCAGGGTAAAAAGAGCGACTGTATGTTGTTCATCCTCAATGTATAGCCGTGCATTCCTCTAGTTTTTTTCGATTTATTGAAATTTAAATGCTTCGCTACCTCTACTCGGAACTGACGATTACTATACGCTTTTTGTAGTCCTTGAGCTGTTAGCCGGGCTATCTCCGCCGTGGTTTCAGATTGTTGCGATGAAAAAACGCCAATGTTATGATCGTTTTTATCCGATAAATCAAGCATATCACTGAGTTCGGTAATCGAAACCGGCCTGTCATCAAATTGTCCTCGAAAATTCTGCCTGTCAATCATTGCTCTTATGTATGGTCGCAAAGTGTTATCGGGGCGTAGGGTCTCGTTATCAAAAAGAATTAATGCCACCTGATTGCCGCTGCCCGTCTGAACTTTAATACTTTTTACTAAGCCATAGTATTTACCCGCATAATGAAGGTTGGTTAACAACGCTCCCAAACTGATATATGAATACTTAAGCTCTGAATCGGCCATTGGTAAGCTTCGCTCAGGGTCTAACAACAAACGACACCTATTGCCGCCAGAAATTTCAAACATCCATGGTTGAGTGTTGTGGGTTGATGGCGCTAAGACTGCTAGCCTCAAGACATGTAAAATTTTGCTTCGATTATCCAGCTTTGAAAATGCCTGATGATCTATGTCCAATAAGTTTACTCTTTGTCTACTCATAACGTACCGTTTGGGCCATCTGTCCGTCAAAGTCATCGTCAAGGCTGAACAGTCGAGGAAAGTTTATGAAGTATCGCCCTGAGGGTAGGATTTCTAATAGTAACCGCTTGGCCAAAAACACCCCCAACCCCGCCCCAACTGATACTGTGCTGAACAATTGTGGCCGCCCCACTAGGGTATGGCCTATCTTCCCTAATGATCCCAAAGCTCTTTTCGGCACGTGTTTTTTATCAACCAAGATGACCGCAAGTTCCTGTTGGCTGCCGTTTGTTATGATCCGCTCTATTTCTGATTCACTTCTTTGGCCAAACACACCGTTGAAAAGAACTTGTCCATCCTTATCATACCGCTCTACGTCTACCAAAAGATTGTCCCCTAAAGACGTCATCATCATGACTGGTACGCTGTATTCTCGTGCCTTCTGACGAATCTTGAGCTTCGTCTGGAAATCATCAATTTCATCGATTATTAAGTCAAGTTTTTTCTCATCGCTAAAAAAACTATCAATGTTCTCATCTTTTAATCCTTCACCGAACTGGTGTATCTGGATATATGGGTTGACATCGAGCATTTGCCGGCAAAGTGAATCCAGTTTGGTTTGACCGATTTCTACGAAAGAAACATCCAACCGATTCATGTTCGTAGCTTCAATCGAATCAAAGTCAGCGATCTTGATGTGCTGACTAGCGCCGCTTCTGACAAGCGCCTTCGCAACCCCAGCACCAACAGACAAGCCAACAATTCCTATCGTAGAATTATATAGTTTAGTCTGCTCAACCTTGGTTATTAACTCCCGATTACGATTTGTCATCAAAGACAAATAGTCAACTTCATCAACAATTCTACTAATTTGGTTGTGCCACGGCGTATGTACCCAGGTTCCACTCGCAAATTCGTCAGCATATTTGGCCGCCAAAACTGTCCTGGTCTTTTTGACTGCCGTTGGCGCTAGGACTTTTGCAAGCTCATCCAGTTGGCCGCTTTGCACCAGGTCTTTGATGATCAGGTTAGGATTGCTTTTGCTTAAGCGGTTAAGCTGTTGCTCGTTAATGTCTTTTGGATAGAATAGCCGAAAACTAGAGGCGTTCATTTAATAACCCATTTCTGCTTGGTGCCAGGTTTAAAGTATGTCGGATCTTCATAAGGCCAAGTTATGATCTCCGGTTTCGAGACTTCGCCGATCATCCTAAATAATTCCCGATACTCGGAGCTGTCATTAAATAGGCTGTCGTGCACAAGTTTGTTTACTTTCTGAATAAGAGAAGGCATGGGTTTTTGGCCAAACCGTAATTCGGCGTGTACCTTAAGTTTTTGCCGGCCATCGTTATCGTATTCCACTAAAGCGGTGAACTTGCCCGTCATATATTTATGGAGTTTGTGATTTTGCAAAGCACGTCTGATGGTGTCTGGATAGACCAGGAAAGCATAGTAGCTAATTGAAAAATCGTTCCGCTCATAAACATACACGAAAGGTAAGTTCCAGGATTTTTTGTTAATTTTGTCACGGTGTAGCAGGCTGTCGACACTTTGACCAGTTTGTTCGAGTGCGTTTATAACTTGTTGCTTAGTGCATAGACCACCGTAGTCTTTCAGGTTATAGCGGACCAACGGTATACCGCTGTAGGCACTGCAAATCAAATTGTAATCTTGCTCTTCGAAATAAAACAATTCTGGTATGTACTGGGCAAAGGTTGGCTGCTTAACAGGCTCAGGAAACAAAAGTTGTCGCAGTTTATCATCGGCGAACGCCCGGCGACGAACTGCTATTGAAATCGGTGTCTCGTGCGCCATCGTACCCATATCGACAGTACCGTAATGATTCAACGAACACGACAGTGGATTTTTTAGTCCGGCTCTCTTGATAATGAAATCTCGAAAATTTTCACTAAACGATTCGGCTGAAAAAATAAACCCGAGATCGTAGTCCCGCCATTTTATTCCAGCTCTGGTGCCGTCGTCCAAAATATCTTTCAAAAATGGAGCATATGATCCGATAATTATTTGATCAAATTTCGAACCAAGTTGCTTAATTGCGTTGATCACTTCGATTTTATGGATACCCGGTGTGATTACACTTAAGTCATAGTCGCCCCGTTCGGCTAGAATTTTTAATGCTTCATAGGTAAATAAGCCGCCAATCCAGGCACCCATTGGAAATGCCACAATGTATAACGTGCTTTTTTTATCAATATCAAAATTATGGCGCAAGTACATCTCAGCCAAAACCGCATACTGCCAGTCCTGTGATTCTTCTCGTGGAAAATAATATGGTTCACCAGTTGAACCAGAAGTTGATGAGATGACCCACTTTTTTCCGCTGAAATCCCCGTCCCAGACCAACATCTCTTTTGGATATCTTCGTAAATAGTTATCTTTGTCTATTACGGGAATGAGTTTGAAGTCTTGGATGGTTTTAACTTTGTCGGAATTAAATTTATTGGACTTTAAAAAATCCTTATAAGCTGGCACGCGAGCTGCCATTTCGTGAAAAAGCTTAAGTGCTCTTAGTTCGCCACGTCGAACCCACTTAGGCTCAGCTACCACGTGTAGTCGGTGCAGCAGCCTAACCGGGTCCTTAAAACCGTAGGGCAAGTCAAGTTTGGGCATATATTATTTAACCATATTAGATTAACCGATTTACTCTCAATATCGTAGGTTTTAAAACTCCAAGGATAGATTGTATGATATATAGCCTTCGTTTTTTAAAACCCAAGAATAATTTGCAGACTTATCTTTAATTGTTAGGATTAACTTATGGCCAAGCAAAAAATTGCCATTATTGAAGACGACCTGGCAATTTCACAAATGTATCGGCTTAAATTTGAAGCCGAAGGTTATAATGTCGCCGTCGCCGAAAACGGCATAGTCGGACTAAAAGTCATCAAAGACTTCCGGCCCGACGTCGTTCTGCTGGATATGATGATGCCACAGATGAACGGTGACGAGGTTCTGGCCCAAGTCAGAGCCAGCGCTTGGGGCAAGGATCTACCAGTTTTCATCCTGACCAACATGGGTAAGGAAGAAGCACCAGCGACCTTGGAGAGCCTGGGGGTAACGGCTTACATTGTTAAGGCCGAGATGACGCCTAAACAAGTAGCTGAAAAGGTTAAGGAAGTCGTCAGATAAATGAACAGCCGGTTGGCGGCCAAACATCAGGAAACCGCTGATGTTTGGTCATATTTTTTTTCAAAGCCGCCGGCCTACTCCTTTACCGCGGGTGACTACGCCGAACTCGAGATAGATTACGCCCCTCAGGGGGGTCGCCGGTGGTTTTCCTTGGCTTCCGCGCCACATGAAAATCACCTCCAAATTACCACCCGTCTGCCCCACCCGCGCAGCGAGTTCAAGCATCACTTGGCTAATCTGAGCCCCGGTCAATCGGTTAATATCTCCCCGCCGATGGGCAATTTCAACTTACCAAAATTGGCGTCACCGGTCTTGCTAGTCGCCGGTGGTATTGGCATCACTCCATACCGCTCCATCCTGCTTTCAATTAAACACGATGCGTCCTATCCGATGGATTTAATAAAATTGGTCTATTCTGCCCGGCCAGGAAATTTTTTGTTCAATGAGTCTATTAACTTTATCGGCGATGGTTTGAAATTATCGCCCTCTGCCAGATTTCGTTTGGATGTAAAAAAATTAACCGCGCTCGTGCCGGACATGGCCCAACGAATAATCTATCTATCCGGACCGGAAGAAATGATGGATAAACTGCATAAAGAACTACTTGAAGCCGGAATTAAATACTCCAACCAGCGGCTTAGTTTCTTTCCCAATTATTCATCTTTTTAAGTAGTAGTCAGGCTTAACTCCGTAGGGGCATTCTATAGAATGCCCCTACGGAGTTAAAAAGTACTGCGCTCGGCTCTAACAAGACATTAATCGACTATTCGGCGGCGAATATGCGGCGACAGCCTAACCGCGCTAATATACGGGTAAAGGCCATGGTCCTGCCACCAGCGTTTCAGACTGTTAGGCGCGGAAGGATCAGCGCTAATGACTTCTATCTCCTCCCACAATTTGGCCTTGGTGTCGGTCAAGTCAAGATGCACGTGGTTCATGCAAATTTTACCGACAATCGGTACCGCCACAGAACGATAGCGCAGACTACCGGCATTACCCAGTGTTTCGTTAATTCCTTCATAATAGCCAACTGGCAAAATACCAAGTTTAGTTTTTCGACCAGCCGTAAAGGTATGGCCATAGCCGACTCCGGTGCCTTTTTCGATCTGTCGGATTTTCACAAGTCGACTGTACATAGATAAAACCGGTTTAAGCTCGGATAACTTTTTATGCCAGTCTGAAGCGGTATCGCTGAAGGGATTGATTCCGTACAAGCCTGCGCCTGGCCTGATGGTGTTTAAATGCTGGCTTTTATAACGGCTGAAGCCGCTGGTTTTTGCGGCGTGAATATATTGCGGTTTAAATCCCGCTTTTTTAATCCGGCTGACAATATCGTCAAATTGCCTTAACTGCTCATCTATCGACTGGCGACCCGGTTGATTAGCGTCGTAAAAGTGAGTCATAACACCTTCGAGCTCAATTTGCGGATTATCCTTCAGAATTTGCAGTACGTCCTTAAGCTCCAAGAGATCAAAACCTTGACGGTTCATACCGGTGTCAAACTCAAGATGAATGCGGACACTTCTTCGGCCATTCGTCATAACATTCAAAACCGACATATCTTGGATGACGTAGATGGTGTGGCGAGTCTCAATTTTACTAAAATTCTCGGGCAGTACCGTAGCCATAACCAAGACGTCGACGTCACTAATCGCCCTAACCTCCAGAGCTTCATGGTAGCCATCAACAGCTACACACGGAACATCCCGATCTTCTAGAATCTTTAATATAGTTTCAAAACCGTGGCCGTAGGCGTTACTTTTAAGCACGGGGATGACATGCTTGGCCTTAAATAAATTTTTAAGTAAATCGAAGTTGTGTAAAAAGGCCGAGCGGGAAATTTCAATCCGGTTCAACGATTCATAAGACGCCTCGAATTGGCGCAGGAACTGCTCGAGTATACCCCTTACTGTGCTCATATGCGCCCTACTCTAGCACGTGCTGCCCTCAATGTATTGTCAAACAGGGCCGAAACCGTTAACGGTCCGACCCCACCCTTTTTTGGTGTAATTGTTATGTCCTCACATTCATAAACTTCGTCCGCGACGTCGCCCTTTAAAATTCCACTTTCTGAAGCTGTCCCGGCATCGATAACAACACTTCCACTCGCGATAGCGTGGTTGGTAATCAGACCGGGCTGACCAACGGCAGTAACGATTAAATCCATTTTCTTTA
>DASWIF010000003.1 GCA_036397795.1 Candidatus Saccharimonadales bacterium | reverse complement strand
CCACACGGTTCCATGCCTCCCGTTACGAGTCGGGAGGACACAATCAAACAGGTCGATTCCGTGCTCGATGGCGAACCGCATATCCACGGGATGGCCGACACCCATCAAGTAACGGGGGTGGTTACTACTATATTTGTCCGCCAAAAATTCCAGCATATCGTGCATTTCCTGCCGCGATTCCCCTACCGATAAACCGCCAATAGCCAGGCCGTCTATGGCCTGGCCTTGTACAAAGTCTAATGATTTTTGCCGTAAACCTTTGTCTAGCCCTCCTTGGATGATTCCAAAAAGTTTGGGCCAGGTATTTTTCATTTGCGAACTGCTGTTTGCTGATTGCTGTTTACTCTTTTCTGCACTCAAGCGCTTGTGCTCTTTTATTGAACGGATCAGCCAGCGGTGCGTCCGCTCGAGCGCCTCCAGCGTACGGTGGCGTTCCTCCTTAAGGCCAACGACGTCGTCAAAGGCCATGATAATATCGGCGCCCAGTTCGTGCTGGATTTGTATGGATTTCTCGGGGGAGATGAATATCTTGTCGCCGCTAAGCGGAACTGAGAACGTTACGCCCTCGTCGGTTATTTTACGGATCTTACCCAAGGAGAAGACCTGAAACCCGCCCGAATCACTCAAAACCGGACCATCCCACCCCATAAATGAGGCGATTCCGCCGGCAGCCGCGACTATGTCTTCGCCCGGCTGAACATGCAAATGGTAGGTATTCCCTAAGACGATGCTAGCGCCGGTCGATCGAACCTGGCCGGGAGTTAGGCCCTTGACCGCCCCATAAGTGCCGACCGGCATGAATACCGGGGTTTTGACCAGTGTTTGGCCTAACTTAAACCGACCGGCCCGGCTAAAGTTCTCATGTCGCAAAATCTCGGTAAACATCGATATTGATTATATTATGCGCCTGGTGGTATTGACGAGGCTGGTTTGTTCGATTGACAAATATCTGTTTTAGTGTTATTATGCTTATGCTATGAGCAATTCTCTGGCCAAATCAATATCGTTACTAGAAGAGTTCGAACTGTTCTACGAAACTATCCCGGCGCCGAATTACCTATCAGGGGTCGATAAGTCTACCTCGGAACCCAAAAGCCAGCCGCTGCGCGATCGGAAAATCAGCCGCAAACGAAAAAGTTAACCACAACCGTCGCGCTGATAAACCACCGCCCAACAGAGGCGGTGGTTTTGTTATCCCCGTTTTCAGATGGTTTTCCACTGGCCCCATTTATTGTTATATGACAATATGTTGACATGGTTTGTCCGTTTTGTGGTAGCATTGATACTACGGTTCGTAACTCCAGACACTCGAACCGTCGTGGTCAGGTCTGGCGTCGGCGCCGATGCGAGAAGTGCAGACGCCGCTTTACCACGAGAGAGTCCGTTGAGGTGGGCTTTTTGGAGGTGTTAAAACGACAAAAACACCGCGAGAAATTCTCGCGGGCTAAGTTGTTGAGATCATTAATCCTGGCGACTGACCACTTAAAACAACCCGAGGCGGCCTTTGCCCTGACCGACACGATCGAAACCAATCTGCTCAGGAGCCTGCCAGAGACCGGTAATACCCTATCGAGTAAAGATATAGCCCAAGCGGTGTTAACGGTGCTTAAGCGCTTTGATACGCGGTCATACGTCAAATATCTGTCATATCAAACTAATTCATTGGACGCGAGCGAATTAAGAAAGCTGCTAGTCCGTTAAGTCGTTGAGTTCAGACTTGCGGACTTTATCCGTTACGTCGAACTTTTCCAGATACCGCCCCAACATCAACCGGGTTTGAGAATAAAGTGCCGCGAACGAGCCGTACACAATACTGGAAACTGGCAACAAAACCCATTGCAGCACCATCAGGACATTGCGGTGGGCCCGATACCGCGGCGGCCGGGGCGGCAACATCTTCATGCTGAGGAAGACAGTTACTAAAATACCGCCCGCGATAAACGTGTTAATACCGCTGGCTAAACGGGGTAATTGGTGGGCGATGATAGAATCCTGGGCATCCGGGTTTATCAATATCGGCAGCCAAGCCGCACCGGCCAATATCAGCGCCGTCGTCGCCCAACTGACGTGAGCTTCGACCAGCCGCGTGAGCTTGAAAAACAGATCGCGCTTTGCCACTTTATTAGCCGTTAAGAATCCGGTTTTGATAACGTAGGCGATATCAGAGGCGCCATAAGCCCAGCGGCGGAGTTGGATGAACTGAGCTTTAAGGGTTTTACGGTAGGTTTCCGCTAAGACGGCATCCTGAAAAACCGGTACGTAAATCGGCACGACGTCGTGACGGCCGTCATAGCGGAAGTAGGTTCGCCAAAACTGATGGCCGTCCTCGACAATCGATCGAACCGTCCAGAGGTCGGTGTCGATCAAGGTGGCCATACCCTGGGAGTGGGCGGCAAAGTTACGCATCAGGTGTGGCCGCGTGGACACGATTAAATTCCAAAATGAGTTGCCGGTAGCGAGCACTCGCATCGGCGCCGGCGCGTCCCAAATATTGTTGAAGAACATCGGTATTGGTTGATAGGATTTGTACTTTCGGTCCTCGTCTATTAGATAGTTGTAGGTGAGCGAGGCGAAATAATTCGGGTGTACCCGATGGTCAGCATCTAGCGTGGTCACGATATGTTTGGTCGGATCCAGCTTGTGTTGCTTTAGATAGCTAATTAGCCACCGGCCGGCAAATGTCAGATTAGGGCCCTTGCCTATCACCTCCGCTGGCAAATCGGCTGGGTGCTTGATTGCCTTTGCCAGTTTAAACTTGGAGTCGTATTTTTTAATTAAGAATTGGACAAGTTGTTCCTGAGCTTGACCACCCCGTTCCTCATAGGCCACGAGCAGATTGATTTTTTGCGGGTCATAGCGCGAGGTTAGCAGGGCTTCAATGGTCGGCTCTAAAACATTCAGGGCCTCGTTATAGGTAGCGATGATAACAATTTGGTTTATATCCTTAGGCCGGAGGCTTTCATTAAGAGCCGCAAATTTTATCAGATTGCGCCTATGCCATTTGGGCCGGCTATTCGGTATCTCCCCGAATTTTATTAAGGCGCTTTTAGGGTGGTTCAGATCGTCGAGCATCCCCAGCCAATCCGCCCGCATCAACCGACTCAAACGCCGATATCCCTGGCTAGTACGGTAGGCGTAGCCAAAGGCCTTAACCAGCCAAGACAGCATAAACAGCAAAATAAAATAAGCTGCCAGGGTTGGGCTGACAAAACTAAGAGCAATCGGCAGGGCTAATATCGTCCAACTGATCAGACCAGGCATGATTTCAAACAGCCGGTACTTCCAGCCGCGCTCGTGTTGAAGAGGAATCTCTATATCTGCGATTTTCATGAAGCTTATAACAGTTTAAATAAAGCCCGGCTAATGATATAGATAAGTACGGCCACGACCAGATTAAGGGTCATCAACCCATGCGATAATTCCGGCCGCATCTTGTGGACTTTTAGGCTCAAAACCGTGTTGATTAAAAAAGTCAGGAGGGCGAATAACGGCAAAGAATACAGCGAGTACCACTCACCCCGGTTGCTTAAGTTACCCTCGGCATAACCGGAATACCTAACCGGGACCTTGAACTCTCGGGATTCGATATTGAGAACCGAGAAAACCACGATATATAACATGGCCGTAGCCGATATCATGAGCAGCCACAGCGCCCGCCGGTCAGAAAATATTGACTGGTTTTTTATCCAGGTAAAAGGGTTCATTGGATAGTAGTTCTCAGTATAGAGTATAGAGTATCGGGTATAAACAAGAACTGGTTTGGCGGACCTTGGCGGAACAAGTGTGGAATTATTTTATGGAAGTACCAAGTAAAGAGTATTTGTTATCTAGGTGAGAATGAGAGTTACACTGCCTGAGCAATCGGGGCTGTATCGCCACAGCTTACACATTCAACTCTCTCTGAGCCTGCCATTACCATATCAGCAATTCCGTGTGCAGCGTCATATAACGTAAGATGTCCCGTCTCTCTTTCGCAACTACCACAATCTTCTATTGTGCCTGAAAGTCTTCCGCCTGGAACTGTTAAGGCGATATTACCTAATTTTAGAACACGATTTGCTAGTGCTAAAAGTTCCTCATCACTACCGTCTTCAACATAGTAAAGCTCCTCGCTCGCGTCTTTCATTCGTAAGTAGTTGAGAGCCTCGCTAGGAGTAAAGCCTACTCTGACCGCAAGTAAGTTCCGAGCGATAGCAATCTCTCTCCCCATTGAATAATCAACATTCGTACCAAACGCTAATGCCCTATCGTCTCGTCCCCATTCCAATTGACCCATTGCTGTTAAGTCTAGAACTTCGTGAATATCTGCTGGTTCAATTTGATGTCTTTGCAAAAAAATATGTTCTGCCATCACATTCTCCTAATAATTAGCTGAATATAGCACTATCCTGCAAATAATAAAATTACTAATGCTTTACAAAAAAGACCTCCTTTTACAGAGTTCTTATCATGCTTATGTTTGGTGGGCTCGACCCTTCGACAGGCTCAGGGCAGGCCGGATGACGCATGATTCCGTTATAGCTCGTGGCGGGCTCGACCGGATTCGAACCGGCGATCTCCTCCGTGACAGGGAGGCGTGTTGGGCCAACTACACCACGAGCCCACACGAGCTATAAAGAAATCTACACGTTATTTTAATTATTTCCGACCGGATATCGCAAACTAGTTTGCTCTTTCCTCGCTGCTCGGTAAGAACAAGCTAGCTTTTTCTTACCTGTGCGGCTGCGTTCACCGAACCGGCGATCTCCTCCGTGACAGGGAGGCGTGTTAGGCCAACTACACCACGAGCCCTCGTCGGAATCGCAGTAGCGACTTCCGACGCGATCCCATAAACAAATTTATGAGTTCACGTCTGCAGTCTTAGCGCGCTTCCTCCTCTCGACCGCTCAAACAGTCGAGTCGGCTGAGCCGACTCCTTGGTTTGATCGGTCGTATGCAAATAGGTCCAAAGCAACGAACAAATACTAGCAACAAACACCCTTAACTGCAATCTGTTAGACAATAGCTGGCTTCTGTTAGAATAGCCTCGTGTCGGGCCGCCGTAGCTCAGCTGGTAGAGCGACACTTTCGTAAAGTGTAAGTCACCGGTTCGAATCCGGTCGGCGGCTCCAAAGCGAGATTAGTATAGTGGCAGTACGCGTGCTTCCCAAGCACGAAGCGCGAGTTCGATTCTCGCATCTCGCACCAAGTTAAGGTTTATCGAGTTTAGCTTTAACGTACTCGTATGATCGCTTTATAAGCTCTTTTAGAACAGATCTATCAACGTCTTCGAGTCTTTTTATATACAAACAACCGACACTTGTGGTGTATTTGCCTAAGTTATTCATCAAATCATCAAATTCTTTAAACCCCGGCATGATGTACAGCGTCAAATTCTGTTTACGCGGCGAAAAACCAATCGCCATCCAATCGCCTTCGCTGCTTCGGCCTTTATAGTGATAGCTGCCAAAGCCGACAATGCTCTTTCCCCACAACACTGGCGGCTGGCCGGTTAGTTCCGACATCAATTTCATTATCTCGTATGAGTCTTGGCGTTTTTGTTCGTCCTCAACCGAATCGATAAACTTATCGACGTCGCCGTCGTTTTTCCTGGTTTTGAGCTGGTATTTTGCCACCGGTTTAGTATAACAATTCAGGCTACACTTTGCCGTTTGACGTTAGCTAGATCAACTACTGCCGCTCCGATTGTTGTGCCCCGAATAAACTGGGGTATACGTTCCCGGCCTAGCGGAATTGATCCAGGCTCTGGCCTGTTTCCCCTCGCAAGAGGGTGTCTGAACTCTGATGGCAACAGTTCTATAAATTCGAATCTAGATTCATGTGGGCCGTCGCGATTAAGAAGCTCATCGGTCGTTACTCCATTAGCTAGATCGTGATTACATCTTTCCAGACATTTGCCGTACGGATCTCTACTGGCCGAGCTCATCTTTGCTGGACCCACTTTTAACCTCCTATCAACCACCCTTGACCGTTATCTAGTTTTTATTATTGCAAATTAGCTCTGCACACAATTATTAAATGTTGAGCGAGAAAAGTAAAGCCATCGCACTTTCAGATTTGCTAATAAGCCAAAGAGGCCGTGGTAGCCTAAGAACAATGCTCTACCGAAAAAGGAATGCCAACCATAACAACCAAAGGCGTTATTATCGCCTGTACAAGCCCAGGAGCAAGCGTAAACTACCTCTTATTATCGGTTTACACGGCCTGGGTGACACGGCGCTAAGATTTGCTTATTACACCGGGCTTCATAACGTCGTTGGCCGACGGGCGGCAGTGCTTTATCCCGAGGCTACTAAGCCGACAAACCCCGGGGTAAAGCGCGGCTGGAACGCCAAGTTTTGCTGTGGCAGCGGCTGGTTAAATAACATCGACGACGCCGGTTTTATCTGGTCGTTAGTAGACAAACTAGCAGACGAGGGAAAAATCGATAAACGCCGGGTATTCGTGACGGGTTTTTCTAACGGCGGCTTTTTTGCTCAACGATTGGCGGCCGAATATCCCAAAAAGATTAAAAAGGCGGCTGTCGTAGCCGGAACTATTGGCACCGCTAAGACCCGTCTGCGGCCAAAATCAGCCGTACCAATACTGCTAATTCACGGCAAGCAGGATAAAACCGTTCTATTTAAGGGCGGAATTAATAGTAACGACCCCGACTTTGATTGGCTACCTTTTAAGGACACCGTGGCAGCTTGGCAAGCCATTAACGGCCAGTCGGCCGAAGTTAAGACGGTCGAATTTGATAATGCCGGGCACGCTTGGCCGGGCTGGCGGTTAGGGCAAACCTGGCGGCGCAAACCATTAGCTAGCAAACTTATCATCGATTTTTTCTTAAATTAAAAACAGGCTGATTAATCAGCCTGTTTTATTGAAGTCGATATGTCTATCGTTCTTCGCGCGGACGAGCGTGATTAACCACTATCTTGCGGCCTTCGACTTCTGAGTCGTTGAGCGCTTTGATTGCGGCCTCCGCTTCTTCGGTGGTTTCGTACTCGACGAAACCAAAACCCTTAGAGCGGTTGGTGGCTCGATCCATGATGACGACGGCTGAGCTAACTTTGCCGTATTCGGCAAACATTTTCTCTAGGTCTTCATCGCGCATGCTGTAAGGCAAACTGCCTACAAATAACTTGTTCTGCATGATTTGATCTCTTTTAACTTATGAGCAGTACGACCATTCTTACACTTCCCTACTGCCCTAAGTTGAACACTCGTGGAACAGATAGAATCTAAGTGAAGATTCCTGCAAACCGAATCATACAGCATTCACCTCTGTTTGTAAAGAGGTGGTTAATATTCCGGACTTTTTAGGTACTAATGTAGCGGCTTATATCGAGCATGTCTTTCCGGTTATTGATAAAACTAGAAGCATCTTCAAACCGAATCAGGATGTGGGCAATCAAAGCCTCGTTATCGCTCCGATATTTCAAGTTCTTGACGATATGCCAACCGAATAGCGTCTCGACTAAATCATCGGCGACCTCATTCTCGCCAAGCGAGAAGGCTTTTTCCACGATTTGCGGCGGGATATCGGTATTGCTACGAAAAATATAGCCAAATTCTCCGCCGTTATCCTTGGTAAATTCATCCTCCGAGTGAGCCTTGGCGGCCCGGGCAAAATTTTCGCCGTTTTTAATATCGTCTAGGACTTCCTGGGCCTGGACCTTAGCCACCGGGTCAAAAATCGGCACGAGTTTTTGCTTGAGGACCTGGGCTTTAATCACTCGCTTTAAATCACCCAAATCCCAGCCATAAAAATCTTCCAGTGTATCTTCCAGGGTCTGTGACGAATCACCGATACCACCAGAGCTGCGAATAAGATTTATTTGCTCCTCCACCTCATGGTCGGTCACGGTTATACCTTTTTCGTCGGCTAGTTGTCTGATAATTACACTATCCACCACCTTTTCTATGGACTGCTGCTTGAGTCCTTCCAGCTGACTCCGACCTTCAGGCGTCGCAAAGTCAACATTTTCCTGATTGATCAGATAATGGACGTTTTGTCGCAACTCAAACAAATATTCTTCATAGCGTACAAACTGGCCGTCAACCCGCGCCACCGGGAAAGGAATTACCTGCGAGATTCTATAAGCAAACTCGCCGATACTTTGCCGTTGGTAGAGCAGATACCAACTAAGAACCATAAATACGACCAGGACTATGGCGATAATCGAGCTAGATATGATGGCGATACGATGTTTGGAAGCTTTTAGGGGATAAATAAAGCGGCGCGCGCCGGACAACACCGCTTCTCGGTGTTTGGCAACAGTCTCATTGGTAATCCTGTCCGGACTGGTCTCGCCGGTTTGATTTTCGCCGCGTATAAAATCGCGGGCTTTATCCAGTGCCTTATCATCCGACTTCCGCCGAAGTCTCGGGATTTTAAGGCGTAGCTTGCCCTTCTTCACCACGATATTCGAATCCGTTATCCTTAATTGTCTTAATTAAACTGGTCTGTACTCTGGCCGGATGGTGGATGTACTTCAAAACCAGATCCCCGACAAAAGTTTGCACGATAATTGTACCAAAGCCCAGCATCGTTTCCTGTAAACCGGCAATCTGGTAATTGATGTTTTGAATCTTATCCAGGCCAATATCAACCACCGTGCGTTTAAACAAACCCTCCTGGCTGATCTGGATAAACCGCTGATTGGTTACGATATGCAGCGTAAAATACCAACCGACCCAGGCATAAAACAGCGCCAGCAAACCCAGTACCAGCCCGCCGATTAAAACATAGAGCGCCCAAACCTGGTCAAACCAATAAGAATACGGCAGTAGCCCGATCACCCAAAAAGCCAACAGTAGCAGCAGGCCTTTTCTCATTACAATCGGAAACTGCCGAAAAACTAACACTACGTCTTCGTCGTCATGTTGGCCTTCAAAGGTCTTATTAGCCATTTAATAAACATTCTAATAGAGAACGCCCGTCATGGGTAGCCGCGCTTATGCTTGCTTCGGACAGAAAATCAGACCAACATACTCTGTGATATGGAAAGCCCCGGGAAGATTATCCGCTCGCTAGAGCACCGTTTAGCGCTTTTAAGGGAAGGTTACGAGCTGGAATACCCGGAGCCATACGACGATTGGCGATTGCGAGAGCAAGCATTATTTTTTGATTGCGACCCCTGGGAAAAATTCCACCTTATTTGCTATGGCTCGAGCGGCGACCTCTTAAAAACCCTAGCCCTAGCCGATCAGCTAGACAGCTTAGCGGGGCAAGAAGTAGTTTTGTTTTCAGAACTGGCCGATCAATTAAAGTTCGGCCATTTAAATTTGTTCGTTCCCCATTTTAACGACTACCGGCGCCATCACGACGATTCCCAAACCAGCGGATCAGTCGGAGTCGAGATTAACATGCAAATCACTTTTAAAGGCGTTTTTTGTCCGCTGGATAAGCAACTAAACTACTATTTTGTACCGTTGCCAAATTGGGTCGAGACATTGACGTTTTCCCGGCGCATGGGCATCCGTCCCCGACGTCTGGCATCGGGCGGTGTGACGGTTACACGTCCGCTCGAATATAATGATGAGCCGGTCTTCAGCTTAGACAATAATTTGTTGATACCAGATAAGAACAAGCTCGTTATCGGCACTGCCGCGTTCGAAGAATTTTGTAAAAACTCATTTGGCGTCTGACTTTGGTGCCCCCACCTCGACTCGAACGAGGAGCTACTCCTTAGGACGGAGTTGTTTTATCCATTAAACTATAGGGGCCTAGGAGGATCCACGACATTAAACCGACGATAAATCCTCAAGGGTAATACTAACAAATATTAAGATTTCTTAATTGCTTTCTTAGGCCGGTAATTGGCCTTGGTGAAAACGTCGTGCACCATTTCATAATTAAATAGCTCGAAATCGCTGAACCAATGAAGGATTTCTTGTTGGGCTTCTTTTTTATTACCCGAGGCATGAACCACATTCGGTACGGTCGCACCTTTACTGTTGGCAAAGCCATAACTGATGTGGGCATAATCGCCGCGGATGGTGCCGGGGTGGGAAGATTTAGGCTCGGTCTGGCCAGCCATTTTTCTCACTAAATCGACAGCCTCTACACCCTCTAAGACCAAAGCTACCACTGGTCCGGTCATCATAAAGTCGACTTGAGCGTTAAAAATGTCCTTGCCGTGACGCGTAATCATAGTGCCAATTTCTTCATAATGTTTGTGGTAATGTTCCTTGTCGGGATAAACCATTTTTAGACCAACTATTCTCAAACCGGTCCGTTCAAACCGAGTAATAATTTCGCCGATGATGCCCCGTTTGACTGCATCTGGCTTAAAAACAACTAAGGTTTTTTCCATCGAATCCTCATAATATCGCCGTTAATAATACCACTAAGCCTAGGCCCAACCGATAATAACCAAAGCTTTTCAGACCGTTTCGTTCTAAGTATCTAAGAGTAAAGCCAATGGCTAAAATTCCGGAAAAAAAGGCTACTACCGTACCGATAATAACCGCGCCGGCATCACTATGCCATAGGCTGAGGGTCTCCTGTTTGAACAACGACCTGACAATAGCACCGGCAATTACCGGAATGGCCAGCAAAAAACTGTATTCGGCCGCATCTTTAAATGACAGTCGGCTGGCCCGACCAGCTAGCATGGTCGCACCCGCGCGAGAAGTACCAGGCAGTAAGGCCAAGGCTTGGGCTAAACCGATAAAAACCGCCGATTTAATACCCAGCGAGCTAAGCGGCCGACTCGATAGT
>DASWIF010000002.1 GCA_036397795.1 Candidatus Saccharimonadales bacterium | reverse complement strand
TTGTTCGAGTCCACCGGCAGCTACCTGCCGTGCTGGTTGGAGGAAGCTGGTTACAGCACCATGCTGGCCGGCAAGTACCTCAACGAGTACCCCTTCGGCCAACCCAAGACGTTCAAGCAGAATCTATACGTCCCGCCGTGTTGGACAGAGTGGTACGGCATGAACTATGCCAAAAGTTCATCTGAGGATCCGGTCATTCCCGGTTCCGGCGGGTTGCTTTACCAGCGCTACCTCAACCACGATGAGATCGTACTCAACCAGCACGGCCGCGTCCGGTTCGTCCAGTGGCGCTCGAGTAACGACAACCCCTACCTAGAGGCCGGTAAAGCCGATGGTACCAGGTCTATGGCCAGGCCCAGCGGCGAGGTGACGAGAGAGAAGAAGGTCAAGTCGGTCTACGCAACTGATGTCGTGACCAACCGAACCCGTTCGTTCATTCGGCGCAAGTCAGAAGCCGGCCAGCCGTTCTTTGCCTTCGTAAGCATGTATGCTCCCCACATGGGCGCGTACCCGCATCCAGCCGACGCGTTGGATCCGGTCGACGTTTGCGCGCTGAAGCCCGGCCTGGCCGACAGGCTCCACGGAGGCGCGCCCGAATTTCTGACAACTGGTGATAACACCTTTTGGTCAGACACTCCGTGTGATCCGGCTCGCCGGTTCTATGGTCAGCCTGCAGATCAGACGAACCCCAACGATGTCGTTGGCAATCAAGTGATGGCTCTTCGCCGGGTGGATCGCGCTGTCACCCGGATAGTGGACGAGCTCAAGGCCGCTGGCACGTTTGACAACACCTACTTGGTGTTCATGAGCGATCAAGGCCTGACATGGGGCGAACGAGGCATGCTGGCTTCCAAGCAGTGGCCGTACTCCGAGGCAATTCGGATTCCGTTTGGCGTCGTCGGGCCGAGCATCCAGCCTCGGTTTACCAACGCCGTCGTGAGCACGATCGACCTGGCACCAACCATCCTCGGTTGGGCTGGTACTTCACAAAACGACCACGTCTTTGACGGAGTCGACTTTGGGCAGTACCTACACGGCCTTGGCCCAAAGCCACGAGCCGCCATTATCGAGATGCCCAGAAAGCTCATCAAGGGCCAGTTGTTGTTACCGGCTTGGGTAGCCACCTGGTCAGTGGAGTTCCACATCGTCGACTACGACGCGCTGGACCCATTGACTGGAAACGACAACCGGGAGGTCTTCGACCTCCACCTCGATCCGTTCGAGACCAGAAACCTCTGGTCCCCAGACAATTGACCATCAAGAGGTCTGCCGTTCGAGCTGTTTTAAGCTCGGGCACTATATGGCAGGCCTCTTAAACTTTTATCTCAGTTTATTTGGGCAAAAATGTCCGTAAGTTTATCTAATGATTCTACAAGTTCGGGAATAGTGCCAATATTGTTATTACCATAGTCAGCTTCGTTTTGGGTAGTCAGTAAACACATAGTGGATTCCTTCTACGACAACATCAACTATGTACTTATCCTGACCTAGAGCGCCACCTTCAGCTTTGTAGAGTGTCTTGTCATATTTTGTGTTTTGCTTCAATATTTTCGTCTTCCATGCACCTACTCGGGTTAAAGTTTGTAAAGTAACCGCAAAGTTATAGCTGCTTCACAGTCTTAGCAACATTAGTAAACTGCGCCTGAGTTATAGTTTCGTGATATTTGCTTACGCTGTCGCTTTCTTGATCTGTGCAGGCTCCAGTGCCTTGTAAATCTTTGGAATATCCAAATCCGATACCTGCCAGTTTGTTGTCGTCAAAGGGTATTAGAGACAGAAGTACATAAGTTATGTCTACACAATCTAATTTTTCAAAAACAACGTAGTCCGACTTGTTATCTAGCACTTGTAAATATTGCCCATCTTCCAATGAATTAACCTCTCGCCCATAATCAGTAAATCCTGGTCCAGAATAGCTATAGCCACTGCCTACACCCCCTGTATTTTTATAATCAGTTGTGTCCACTTCAGCCTTTATTGTCGAAACGTTGCTGAACTTAATTTGATACTCACTGCCAACAATAGCAGGTAAGCCTGAACGTTCAGATAATGAAACTTCTCCCCATTCCTCCGGATAAGCAAACGAAAAACCGAGCTCCTCGTTGTTGTACTCTATATATCCATCAGGAATAGACGTCTCTTTTTTCTCATCCTCACTAAGTTCTCTTGTAAACGTCTCGCCGCCGGGCACACTGCACTGTTCGGGGTAGCTCTCAGCTACCGGATAGCCAGCGTCAACGCAATCCTCGTACGAAGAAATAGTCGCGGTTGCCTGGTTGGTGTCCTGGTTGGTGTTGGCGTCATCACCGAGTGCAAACCAAACCCAAGCCAGCGCTCCGCCAACCACCAACAAGATCAGCAATATCAACATTAGTATCCGGCTTTTACTGTGCACGTTTCCGGTTACTGTTTCCGATTGGTGCGATTCGGCCGCTTGATCTGGCGGCTCAAGTGACTCGGTCATAACCGGAGGGGACTGTTCTTGATTTTCTTTAACTGGTTCACTAGTCGCCGTACTGGCTCCGTCAACAATTTCTTCTGGGTCCTGTTTTGGTGTTGGCTTGTCATCATCCATAAGCACAATTGTATATCAAACAACCATTGGATTAGTAACTAAAAGATTCGGTTCACACCGAGTTTGAGCCGACTTAAAGGAATATTTGGCATATACCATATTTCAGATAACAAAGATTTAGCAGATAGCAGAGAACATTTGACCACACCATCAATACAAGTTCGGTGCGGGGTAGGCATTAATTTCAGCAACTTGTCATTTAATAGTCCAAAACACGGCTCATTCATACCTGAGCCGTATATTTTACTAATTCATCAATGAAATCCGAGCTCTGCCGGTTTTATTGATACCTCTTCGGGGGAGAATCACGAAGCCGCTAGGCGAAGTCTAAGGAGGGGGTGTCCCCCTCCTTACAACGCTAGTGCGTTACAATATGCGGATGAAGCTATCCAAATGGGGCCAAAAGATCACCGCTGATTCCGGCATTCTCAAGCTAATGGATGATCTGGGCAAGGCCATGTCCGGCGGGTCGGTCACGGCTATGTTTGGCGGCGGCAATCCGGCTCATATTCCGGCTGTCCAAACCGCGCTTAAGACCGAGCTAAAAACCATTGCCAATTCTGACCAGCTAAGTACCGAGGCGTTGAATAATTACGACACACCGCAGGGTAACACCAAGTTCATTAAGACTTTGGTCAAGTTTTTAAACGAGCAGTTGGATTGGCCAGTAACAGCAGCCAACATTGCCGTCACTCCCGGCTCGCAAACCGGATTCTTTATACTGTTCAATTTACTAGCCGGCCAAATGGCCAGTGGCCGCCGGCACATTCTCCTACCGCTGGCTCCAGAATATATCGGCTACCTCGATCAGGGTTTGTCTAATGATATGTTTAAGGCTGCTAAGCCGGAGATCGAACTGATAGGCCAGCACGAGTTTAAATATCACGTCGATATCAATTCGCTCAAAATCGATGACAGCGTCGGCGCCGTTTGTTTGTCTCGCCCGACCAACCCGACCGGTAATGTTATCACCCACGGCGAGCTGACATCCGTTCGAAAACTGGCCGGCAAAAAAGGCGTACCGCTCATCATCGACTGCGCTTACGGCCTGCCGTTTCCTGGCATCGTAGAAGATTTAACCGGATTGGATTGGGCTCAGGATTTGGTTGTCAGCCTTAGCCTGTCAAAAGTTGGCCTGCCAGGAGTTAGAACTGGCATCTTTATCGCCCGGGAGGATATCGCGGCCGCTATCACCAAGACGACGGCCATAGTGTCGTTGGCTAATCCCAATATCGGCCAGTTGTTAGTCGAACCAATGCTAAAAAGCGGCGAGTTGCTGCGGTTATCACGCGACATCATCAAGCCCTACTATGCCGACAAAGTAGCTTATGCTCGCCGGGCGTTTTCAAAAGCGTTTGACCCGGATTTGCCTTATCGTATCCACAAACACGAGGGTTCGTATTTCTTCTGGCTTTGGCTCGATAAGCTACCGATTACCACCAAGGAGTTGTATCAGCGGCTGAAAAAACACGGCGTCATCGTTGTTCCCGGCGAGTATTTCTTCCCGGCTTCAATGCACGGTTGGCCCCACGCCCGCCAATGTCTGCGGCTAAACATTGCCCGGCCAAAAGCCGAGATTGACACCGGCTTTGCCATCATGGCCAAAGAAATCGCCAAAATTTACGCTCGCTAGACTCTTTAAGCTAGCTCGACGACGCTTTGCCAACCGCGGCTGATTTGCCAAACATCGACACGATCATACCTAGTCCAATAACGGTCGTGGCCAGCCGGACCGGCAGCCCGACGTAGGGTAAGATTCTTAGCCCGTAGTAAAGCAGCAATCCGACCAGTAGCGCTAAGTAGGCATGGGGCTTAAAGTTCTTACCCCAAAAGTACTTAAAGACTGTCAGCCCGACGCTGTAGGACACGAAGATTTTAGCAAGATATATCGACACCAGCCAAGCAATCAGTGTCAATACGCCAAGCGGAATTCCAAAAATCGTCACGAACAATATGATCGCCGCCGGGACGGCCGCCAGCCACGCTACTGCGCCCCAACCGGCGGTCTGCCAAGGCTTTTCCATAAATTTCTGGTGTGACTTTTTAAATGCCCGCGGCGCTAAGACCATCATCACGCCGCCCACTAAGGCCGCCGCCACATAAGCCCAGGCAGAAAAACCGATTGCCACGTTGCGCAAAAAGGTCTCGGCGTTGATATTCAGGCCCCGTCCTTCGCCCTTTATGACCTCCCCCCTGACGATTCCGCTGATGGTTGGTTCGTTTTCTGATTGGTATTCCAAATCGCCGCGGATAACCGCATTTTCATCAATCGTGATGTTTGTGGCTGTAATCCGCGCGGTTTTGCCAACAGCGCTATTAATCCGGACGGTATCAACCGCCGCCGTCACCCCGCGGTCAACCGGCCCGCTCAAACTTAATAACCGGCCGCCAAACACCAGTCCGCCGTCAACTTTGCTGGTAGCGTCAATACTGAGCTCATTTCCGCCAATGCTCACGCTATCACCAATGTCCGCCCCAATCAGGCTGATGTTGTTGCCGCCGGCTCTTAGGTCGTCCCGAATCGTACCAGTTACTTCAATCGTGTTCGCGCCGGCAATCACGTCGCCGTTAATCGTCCCGCTGATAGTCAGGCGTTCGGCCCCTACGTAAACGTCGCCGTTAATCGTCCCCTCTATTGTTACTGCCTCGCCGGCCGCAAAGAAATCGTCATTGATAACCTCATCCGCCCGCACAATTACCGTGTCGTCGGATTTAACCACGGCAAACACCGGCAAGGCCGTCAGACCAGCAACAAATACGACTACCATTAACATGCCTACTAACTTCTTCATATAAATCGCCTCCAGTTCAATATAGATACTTTAACAGAAGATGTCCTGGATATTAGAGTCATAGCTTTATTTACTATTCTTATGATTAGATAATACCTGTTAAAGCGTTTACTGCCCGGGTTATTGTCGTTATAATCCCCTTGTTCTTTCATTCCGGGGTAGCTCTCCGCCAGCTGGCGGAGGTAGAGCGGATAGGGTAACTTATCGGTATGTTTACGGTCTATGCTATATATAATCGTGAAGTCGGTAAGCTGTATATAGGCCAAACGGTAAACTTACCGTATCGGATGTACTTGCATAACACCCACGCTTTTAAAGGCTACACATCTCGGTTTAAGGGTAGATGGGAGTTGATTTATGAAGAGTCGACTGCCACCCGCTCTGAAGCACTTCAGCGAGAGAAACAACTGAAGAGCTACCGAGGACGGGAGTTCGTCAAAGCCCGTATTCCGGGGTAGCTCAGCGGTAGAGCGGGGCGCTGTTAACGCTTAGGTCGGAGGTTCGAATCCTCTCCCCGGAGCCAAGAAAATGGACTGTCTGTTGACGGTCCATTTTCTTGCCCAGAGAAGGGATTCGAACCGTACTTTTGCGCTAGCAAATGAGGTTCGCGAGGAGGGAGTAACGCAGAAACTTGTTTCGAGTAACGGACCGACGGAATAGTCCGCCAGCTGGCGGACGTCATCCTCTCCCCGGAGCCAAAAAGAAACAGGGACAAATGTTCCTTTTTTTTTATGAAGTTACAATTTATTAGGACTTCTTAGATTTCTTACCGACCACCCACTTTTGAGTGGCACTCATTGGTTTATCCGTACGATGTACACACCCGACCCAGCAACACGGCCGGCGCTGGCCTTCCGCCAGCTCTTCAGCCGTTCTTCTGATTCTGCGCGCCCTTGTCTCAGGCTTTTTGGCATCTTCGACCCAGCAAACGAACTCATTGCGCGCCAGCGGGGTAATGTCTTTCCAGGCCTTGAGCACCTTATCATCCCCAGTCAAAGTCTTCTTTAAATCCGCTGGCATTTTATGCACCACTCCGCCAGATATAGTTTTTACAGCCATGAGTTCATACTACTCCAGGCCGCATATTACTATCAACCAGCCGCCACAGACGTTGTATTTCCCAAATGAAAATTGACTAGTGTCAAGTTAGCTTGATACAGCCTATTGAGGGCTTAAAATAATACTCCACAAAAGCCCGAGGGTTTAAATTGACAAATTTAAACTGCAAAATCACTGATTTTGCTATAATGAGGCCATAAACAAGGAGGGGTGTCTATATGGACATGTCAATTATGTTAAGAAGGCTGGTCGATTGGATAATGATGTTCGTCGCCGCCATCATCAGTTTGCGCTTTATTTTGCGGCTGTTTGATGCCAACGCCGACAATGGGTTTGTGGATTGGATCTATCAAACCTCGGGGGAGATTCTCTCTCCGTTTAGGAACATCTTCCAATCGGCTGTATTAGATGGCGGTTTTGTTATCGACTTTACCGCCCTGTTCGGTTTGGTGGTATATGGCCTGGCCGGTCTACTTGCGGTCAAGCTCATAGACGCCTGGACTCCCAGACACAAATAAACTGCCTGGGGTCAAGCATTATAATCGGCTCATTCGGCCTGTTTGAGCCGATTATTTAATAGCCCTGTAAATTAAAGATTGCTATATAACAGGGTTAAGATCTTCCGTAACAATAGATCTTATTCAGTCTCTATGGGCATAAGGAGAACAGAAGAAGCAACCTGAAGTTAAAAGCGTCTCGGAGCGAGGATGTTTGAGGCTAGTCTTCTCTTGACTTGTTGCCAGTGGCAAAAGTCAAAGATAAAGGTGAACCGAGTTTCGCAGCTCAGCTTTGAACTTACGGTTGCCCTATCTTGTCTCTACGCGCCCAGGAGCTTGCCCTACTTGGCGGTCCAAGTAGGAAAAATGTCACGGGGGAGAAGCCAAACTAAACTTTATCTTTTATAATTTTCAGCCGTCCGATAAAAGCTTTGGCCGCTGCTTCAAGTCCCAGTACTTTCAGTGCCCCCACTAAGACGTACATTTCGTCTATTTGCTTGGTAGTCGGTTTACCGACCGATTCGACTTCAGAAAACCGTTGGCCGATTAGGCTAACCAGCCATTTTTCCTGTTCTGGTCTGACCTTACCCTCAGGACCGTCTTCATCCTCTTGCTTGTTGACTTCCAGTGAGCGAGCGGATTTGTTCCGCTTGTTTAGATGCCCGCGGGCTATCAGATTATCGATGTGGGTAGCCACAGTGCTGACCGACCGATAGCCCAAACCTTTTTGGATCTCGCGGTAACTCGGGCCAAAACCGTGTCCGGCAATAAAATTGCTGATAAAGTCCAACAGTTCTTTCTGTTTCTTGGTCGGGCGCATGGTCATGGTTTTATTATAGAACACACTCAGAACATCTGGTTGTATATTGGCTTTTATTCCCCGGCCCCCGCATCTTAAGTTAGTAGTTAGTAGATGGTAGATAGCAGCTAGGGGTTTATTCTATCGGACATCTGCAGAAACTGATGAAACAGACCGGTTAAGCAGCGTCTAGGGCCGAAGCCTGTCTGACGAACGATTAGTGAGGAGTTCTGCAGGCCAGCTGCTAAAAGCGGTCTGCTTCAATCACTGTTTTGAAGCCGTCCGAGGTTTTGGCGCCACCTTTACGATAAAGGTGGCAAAATACCAGCCCTGGTAAGGGCAAACCAAGCCGCCTAAAATGCGGCTACCGAAATTTTTCATTCCTCTTCTAAAATGAGTTTGTATCGCTGCCTTTAGTGATAAATTTTTTCCTCAAATATTTAAATTTTCTAAATCTGATTTAAATCATATTTAAATCAGATTTTCCTTAAAGTCCGCTAATCAACTCCGTTATCTTTTCTCTAAACCTCACCGCTGAAAATTTTTCCGCCGCCGCGGTTAAGTCCGCGGCCTCAAACCGGCTCGATTTAAAAGTTTTTAACGCCGACTCAAGCGACTTAACGCTCTGTTCGTCAAAAAATATGCCGGTCTTGTTATCTTCAATAATGTCTTTGCTGCCCCCGCCGCGAATTGCTATGACCGGACAGCCGGCAGCCAAGGCCTCAACGGCAGTAATGCCAAAATCTTCTACCCCAGGTGAGATTAAGGCTTCGGCGTGCCACAAAGCTTCGGCCACCTCCTGATCATTAAGATCGGTGTAAAATTCTACCGATGGCCCGGCCAAAGACGTAAGATAATCATGTTCCGGCCCGCGACCGATAACCCTAAGCAGCCGGCCC
>DASWIF010000001.1 GCA_036397795.1 Candidatus Saccharimonadales bacterium | reverse complement strand
GTCAGTTCCCCCGCCTTGCAGCCGCAAGACGTTACCGGCGCCGGTCTGGTTGACGGCAATAGCGCTGTTGGCCGTACTGACAGCCTGGGGAGTAGCGCCGGGGTCAAGTTGGACAAAGCCGGTGGAATCACGGCCGTCGAGTAGCTCGGAATCAAACGCGAACGGCACAGCCGAGACTTTCATCCTCGGTGACATCTCGCCATCCCATGACGCCGACCCGGCCGAACCGCCAATGTTGATCGACAACCAAATCTCCTCGCCCCAGTCAATTGCCGGAAAAGTCGTTATCGAGCCAAGCTGAACGGTCAGATAACCATTCACCACCCTCACCAAATTGCCGGTGGTGTGGGTCTCTACCCACAGACAATCGTCGGTGCCTCCCCCGACACAAACACCTTGGGCAGAACCGCCGGCGGCGGCCGAATCATAGAGCTTGAATTCGACGTGATAATCTCCGTCCGGCACCAAACCGCCGGCGTCGTTTAGCAGTCGCGCCTGAAAGTTGAGCTCATCGGATGCAGCCGCGATTAGCGGCGAGGCCGGAACAGTTAGTTGAGCAACTAAGGCGCCGATTAATACCAACAGGGACACAACGCTCGTTCGACCCAGCACCAAGGCGTGAAGTACTGAGTCGAACCAACGCTCGTCCCTTAATTTTGACAACAACGCAAAACGGGGCAGCTGTGCTGTCCCTTCCCCTGTTAACTCGATTGAGTTAGGTCTTGTTGGTTGTTTGTCTTGGCATACGTATCTCACGTATGTTGATTCGCAACAAGAAATAGCCGTGGTGAGTTGCTAAAGGATCTTCGGCCCCTAAGGATTTAGGAGTCTGCTGATCTTAATACTGCTGTGAGTCAATAACCACCCACAGTCGTACTCATTAACATGAGTACTCGCCTTGTTTACGCCTTGTTACGCCTTTTTGTTATTGTTTTGGTTCCACCTGTATCTGTTTTTAACCATATTTTTGTGTTTAGATACAAGCCACAAGCATGATAACAAAAGTGGTTATAATTCACAACTGTCTCACCCCTAAAACGAGGATGGCTTTTGTGGATAACTTTCAGCCCAGACTGACGCGATAGCCGTGGCCTCTTGAGAATTTAGTAATTACCCGCCAAGTGATATCAACTCAACAACTTAAGATACAATATAGCATGGATGATATATATGTATTTGACCCACGAATAAAGCGCCCTGTTCTTGGGCGCTTATCCGAGCTTCAATGAAGCTTGCAGTCGCTAGTTAAATACTAAACAGAGGGCAGTAGTACCTCTGTTTTTTTGGTTTTTGTTTTTACCGTTAATGGTTTTGATCGCAAAAAGGCTAACGACACCCCTTCTCCCGATCTGGTTGTGGTGAACGACCTCAATGGACCGGATAACTCTGACGGCAACTGTTTTTGGACACCACTTAACACCCGCAAACGCGCGGCGTTAGTTGATCGGCTGTCCAATCGGGCCAAAAATGGTCTGGGCCTGACGGAAATCCAATTGGTTATATGATATGTTCCGGTCATTTTTATTTTTGCTCTATCAAGAAATATCAACCCGGCAACTGTCGTTTGTCCCGTTTCATACCTCTTATAGTCATTTTAAGGTTTTTGTTTTTGACTTTGAGCTGAACTAGATTGTACACAAAAATCCTTAAGCTTGCAAGCTTTTTACCCCATATTATTAGTCTAGGCTGTTGACAAAGTTAACCCAAGTTTCGTCCGTTAACGTTAGCGGGCTTCGTAAAAAGACTAGTAGTCCCAAGTGACTAAAGATAAGTGTTTGCTGTCCGCTCTCGGCCGTCACCAGATAAGCTAGGCCCTTGTCGGTCACCAGACGATTTATTGTCTGCTTGTCAGATAGCGAGATGGCTAATTTTTCGACACCGTCTGGCTTGGATTTAACATCCTCTGGCAAGACTTGCTGGCTGATGGTGACCGAAACACCGTTTAGGTCGGCTTGGAGGGTTGCTACCTCTCGTTCAGGATCATATTTTACGCCACTCTCGTCGTAGGACTCGGGCAAAAGTGTATCAAAACTTGGGGTGGCTAAACCGGTGTCGGTTTCGCCTAAAGTCTCCTTGGCCGAGCCAGTAAACACTCTAAAGCCGATAAAAACCACTAAAACGACTGTTAGTCCAAGTAAAAACCCGCGATTTTTAAAAATTATTAACTTGCCACCGATCCTGGCCACGGTGTTTTTTGTTGAGTGGAGTGTTCGCCTGAGCCAACCGTAGGCCCGAAGGGCATCAGCTTGAGCCAATTTCTTCAACTCCTCAACATCAGCTTCTAGTCTGTCCGGATTAGGATCCTTAAAGTCATCATATAAATCAATTACGGCGTCTCCGGGCTTGATGGAAGAATCTTCTGGCTTAGCCGCCGAGTCGTTTCGTTTTCTTTGGTGGAATTGGTTATCCATCAATCTTATTCTAGCAACTTTTTAAGGCCCCGGGGGCGTATCGAGTGGTTGCTTCTCCCCGCCGGTAAAAGTCTTACCGTGCCTTAAGCGCTTACCCGGATCAGCGGTGAAGAACAGTGTTATGTCAGTAATAGTTGGCCCCCGGCTAACGTCGTCCGGATAGCCATAGGTTTGCGAAGCGTCGATGCTGATCGAGAAATAAACGTAGCGGGCAAATTCGGTATCAACCCCAGACCCATCAAGCGGAGTGTAGGTATTGACCGTACCGAGCGTGGTGTCGCCAAAGTCAGTCTCCTGCCCCCAGGCAGCGTTGGCGGCGGTCGAGGAACGATAGATGGTCTGCCAACGGGCACCGATGGAATTATCCACCCCGTTCATAAGCCAGCGGTTAGGAAAGACATCGGTATCGGTATCTATCATCCGGGAGTACTTGGCTACCTGCGGCTGAGACAATAGCGCAGTCTGAACGACCCGATTGGAACCGGTCAGGTCCAGCCCTGGGCGCACGGCTACGGTGTAGGCCACGCTTTGATCCGTCGAGCCCATGCTAAAGTTGCCTGGGTTTTCACTAGCGGCTGTGGCCGTCAACCGAGCGCTGGAGGTGCTGGCGCCGGAGTTGCTGGTATCGATGGTGACAGTGTGCGTACCGTTGGTGTAAGTTGAGGGATAAGAGGTGACTGAGGTATAGGTGCTGCCACCGGCGTAAGCCAGCCACAACGTGGCTTCAACGTCCCAGTTTGGTGGATTGAGCGTTCCAGGATCTGGCGTGCTGGTATTACCGGCACTGGCGCCTGTGGCATCGACACTATTGGTAATGCTTCCGTACCAATCGGCGGCAAGAATACGATACACCTGAGCGGTAGCTCGCTCTCCGGCGCTGGTCTGGAAGTCGAAGGTGCCGCCGTCTTCGCTTCCGTCAGCCAGTCTAGCAAAGACCGAGGCCCTAACGTTGCCACCGTTAGCGGTACTGCTAATAGACGACCAGCCGCCGCCAGATACACTCACGGTAGCGCTACCGTCGCTAGTAAACAAAGCTAGAAGCAAATCGCCGGCATCAACCGTAGCCGGCATCGATACGTTATGAGTGGCGGTATCAGAGTCAAAGATACTTTGGGTAATTGATTGTACCGCCGGGGCAGTCGAATTGGCGCAGGCACCGCCCAGAACGTAGGCCTTGCCTTGATATAAAACGGCTGCGTTGCCGTAACGCTCGCCGGTGTAGGCTTGATTGGTTTGGTACCACTCGCCGACACCAGTCGGATTGTTACCAGTCGCAATGGTGGTGTTGGCACTGATCGGCGCCACTAGAGTTCGACTGTAGCATGTGGCGTTCGCCGAACGGCCGCCAAACAGATACATGTAACCATTCGAGGCAAAGCCATCGGCTTGCCTGAGCGGCGTTGGCAGATTGGTGGTATAAGACCAAGAATCAACCGTGCCATCGGTGTTGATTTGCGTAAATTGAACGTCGCTCAAATACTCCGAACCAGTGTAACCCCCTAAAACATAGAGGTTGTTGGCGTAAGCAACCGTGGTGTGGCCGCTTCGGGCGACGTTAAACGCTGTCGACGTCGACCACGCACTGGTAATGTTACCACCCGAGCTAAGCTGTGGGCTGACGTAAACAGTGGTTTGAGCAGTTGCTGAAGTGTCGTTACCGCCGGTGACATAAATGCGATTGTTCCAGACAGCCGCGCCGTGCTGTGTTCTGGCTGCTGGCAAACCGTTGCTGGCCGTATTCCAAGTGCTAACATCTCCTGATGAAGGCGTGCCGTAGTAAATTTCGGCTCTCTCGTCGGTGGCGGTATCGCTCTGACCGCCGATGTAATACAGCGTGCCGCCAGCCGTTTCTAATTGACCCCAGGCCCTATCGGCTGGCAGGTTAGCACTGGTAGATGACCAGGAGCCAACGTTGCCGTAGGCATCAAGCGCGGCGTATTGAACGTTGTTAGTAGCATCCGAGCAGTCGTCGGCGCTAACGCAGCCGCCGGCCATGTAGATATATCCGTTAAGCACGGCAGCACTGCTACCGAGACGATCGGTTGTAAACAAATTAGTACTGGCGCTGTAACTAGCCGGGGTACCCGAATCGTTGTTGTAGAGCTGGAAAGTCTGAACCGAAGGTTCAAAGCTAGAGCAGCTACTCGGGCTGGCGCCGACATCGCACCCCCCGATCACGTACGCATAGGAGTTTGAGACAGCCATACTTAACCCCCAGCGTTGATTAATGGTCACCGATGAGGTTATGAACGAGTCGATGCTGCCATCTGACACGTTCATTTTGGACCATTCGATAAAGGGAATGATCCCAGTTCCGGTATCGTCATATCCGCCAACGGCGTAAACATGGCCGTTGTAGCCAAAAGCCCAGCCTCGGCGGCGGCCAATAGATAATTTATTGGGCGACTCGATCCAGTCGTTGCCCGACACCGCCACCACGTTGTTGCTGTTATTAATCTGAGCATATAGAACGTCGTCTTTGTCTCCTTCCGCCTGGGAGAAGCCACCTATTAAAAAGACGTAATTGGCGTAGACCGTACCCGAGTGAATACCTAACCCGTCGGTACCACCCGATCCTGGAGTTGAGTCTATTTGTAGTTGACCAGATGTAGAACAGCCTGAAACACTGCCGCTGGTTGTGATGTTGCACTTATAAACTTCGGTTTCGTAGTCGCTGCTGGCACAACCAGCGCCGGAGGTTATGTTGCCACAGCCACCGAACAAGAACAGATTGCCGGGATTGGTTCCGGCTGAGACCGGGTTGGCCCGAGCATAAGCGTAAGTGTAAGCCACGTCCTCGGCAATACCGGCAGTCGTCATATCGACGCTCGACCAAGAGCTGGCCAGGCTGCCGTCGCTATTAGTCGAGTTGTAGTAGATGTTGGTCGAAATACCGCCGCCAGTCAGGCCGCCGACGATATAAATTCGGTTATTGAAAGTCGCCACCCCGGCCGCGGCTACTCCAGTGGTACCGTTTACCCGGTTGGTTGAGTCGACGCACCAGGCGCCGTAACTGGTACCACCACACGAGCTGGGCGCTGATAGCCTCCCGTCCGAGCCGATCGAGACGTAGGAGACGTTACCCGAAACGTCGTCGTCGTCCCCAGCCGGGTTGGTGCCGTCGCAATCATAATCAATACAGCCGCCAATAACGTACAGGTAGCCGTTAAGAATGGTCGTGGCAGATAACATTTGTCCGCCTTCGCCGGCGTCATCTCCGGGTGGCGGCAAGTCGCAATTGGTCGGCGAGCCACCGCTGCAGGGACTAGTGCCGCTGGGCACGGAGATGCTGACGGTGGAGACCTCGCCCGCCGGGTTGATTACCCCATAATGGGTAGTGGAAGTCACCGTCTCGCAAGTTCCATCTGTGGCGTTCTGGGAAGTGCAGCCACCGACACGGTAAATAGCATTGCGCCAAGACACTAGGCCGTAACCAATCCGCTGGTTGGAAATATTGCTCATACTACCCCACGGAGCCAGACTACCGTCGGCGTTGATACTGGCCAGTTGGACGTCGTCGGCAATGGTAGTGCAGTAGCCACTGCCGTTGATGGCCGTACAACCACCGGCTAGATAAATGTAACCACCCCAAACCGTGGAGTAGTTTCCACCCCAACTGGAGCGGGCGGTCGTAAAGCTACTGGTTGCCACCCAAGGGTTCATTGTCCCGTCATTGTTCAATTTGGCGTAGTGGACGCTGCTTTGGAGCGTCCCGCTGGAATTGCCGCCTATCAGATACATATAATCGTTATAAACCTGCACGCCGTGACCATGCCGGGCAGAGGGCAAGGCCGACATACCCGTACTACTCCAGCTGCCGTAAAGACCGGTCGGGCTGAGGTTAGCATATTCTACGGTGGTGATACCGCCCGGGCTAGCATTAGTCTGCCCGGCTAAGATATAAATCCGATTATTATATGCCGTTGCTGCCAGGTAGCTTCTTTCTGAAGACAGGTCGTAAGTCGCGGATTGATACCAGTACACCCAGTTGCTTTTATCAGAATCAGTCGGATGCCACAGACTCGGCTCACCATTGGCGCCCAGTTTAGTAATGTAAATATCGTTTGAACGCACGCCACTATCATCGACACCGCCGATGGCATAGAGAAAGCCATTGTAAGCCACTAATGAAAGACCGGCTCTCTCATTAGGTAAATCGTAGGCACTATCAGTGCACCAGTCAGTGCAGGCGCCGGCACCCGGATTTGGGCTTTCAATCTCGCTGTTGGAGGTACTGAGCCGGGCCCAGTAAACTCCGGGTCTAACCTCGTTTCCGGTATCTCCCACCAAACCGTGGTCCCAGGAGGCCACAATACCGGTGCCGCGTAAGATGTCGCCGACGCTGGCGGTTGCAACATAGGTTTTATTGGTTTGGGTCGAGGTTTCTATACCGCTCGCTGTACCCAGCACGGCCGAGGTGGGATTTGGACTGTCGGTCCTTTCTGTGAGCGGCGATGTCCAGCTAGTCCAGCTGCCGCTCTGGCCATTACCGGCACCCATGAC